>JARFPS010000099.1 GCA_029288175.1 Miltoncostaea sp.
ACCAGCTCGGCCGTGCGACGGCCGCTGTACTGCTGCTGACCCGTGATCAGGCGCCCGTCGCGGACGGCGAAGGCCTTCCACACCCCGCCCTGGATGTAGTTGGCGCCGCGCTCGGCGGCGGCGTCCTCGATGCGCCAGGGCATGATCTCCTGCCCCACGACGGCGTTCGCCTCGTCCTCCTCGCCGTTGGAGAAGCCGGTGATGGTGCGGCCGTCGATCAGGTGGCCGCCGTCCGACAACGTCACGTTCATCAGCGCGGCCACGCCGTGACACAGGGCCGCGGTGGGCTTCTCGGCCTCGTAGAACTCGCGCAGCGCCCGCTTCAGGTCCTCGTCGTCCGCGAAGGTGAACATGGGCGACTGGCCGCCGCAGACGACGATCGCATCGAAGTCGGCGGGGTCGACGTCGCCCAGGCGCACGGTGTCGTGCAGCAGCTCCGCCAGCTCGGGCGTCTCGAGGAAACCGCGGCTGAGGATGTCGTGCGCGGAATAGCGGCTGTCGTCGCGAGGATCGCTGAAGGCATCGATCTCGACCCGGCCGCCCGCGGGGCTCGCGATCGTGACCTCGTAGCCCGCCTCGGTGAACTCGTACCAGGGGTGCACGAGCTCGGACGCCCAGAAGCCCACGGGCCAGCCGGTGGTCGAGGCCACGGCGGGGTTGGCCACGACCATCAGGACGCGCCGGGGCTCGGAGGTGGTGGTGTTCGGTGTCTCGGCCATGTCGCGGTTCCTCTCGGTCAGCTCGGGATGCTCAGGCGGTAGACGAAGGGCCCTCGCTTCTCGCGATAAGCGAGGCCGATGACCAGGCGCGCGAATGCCTCCACGTCGCCCGCCACGTCGAGCCCGCCGGCACGGATCGGGCGGAAACCGGCGTCGCGCGCCAGCTCTTCGGTGGTGGCCACGGCGCCGGCGTCGTCGCCGGCGATCAGCAGATCGGGCGGCTGCTCCTTGTCGCGCGCGGCCGCCATCTCGCCCGCGAAGACGGTGTTGAACGCCTGTACGACCGGCACGCCCGGAACCCCCTCGGCGAGCGATGCGGCGCCGTTGGCGGCGCGCCCCTCGCCCAGATCGTTGGTGGCGTCGATGACCACCTGACCCGGAGCCGGCGCGAGGGCACCCAGCGCGTCGCCGGCCATCGCCGCCGGCACCGCCAGCAGGATCGCCTCGGCACGCACGGCCGCCTCGGCGGGTTCCGCTGCGCGGCCCCCGATCGCCGCCGCCGTCTCCCGCAACTTCTCAGCATCGCGGGAGAAGGTCAGCGTCACGTCGTGCCCGGCGTCGATCCAGGCCTCCGCCAGGGTGCGCCCCACGTTTCCGGCGCCCGCCACGGTGATCCTCATGCGTCCTCCTTGGTCATCGTCGGTATTTTAGTTTGATTTCAAAATACTTGTCAAGAAGATACTTGAGGTGCGACTATGATGCCCGCATGGGCGAGGGGGGCGACTGGGTCGATCGCGTGATCGAGGAGTGGAGCGCGGAGCGCCCGGACCTCGATCTGGCGCCCGTCGAGGTGGTGGGGCGCCTGGGGCGCGCGGCCGCGCTGTCCGGTCGCCTCCTGGAGCGCAACCTGAAGCGCTTCGGGCTGACCACGGCCAGCTTCGACCTGCTCGCCACCCTCCGCCGCGCGGGACCCCCCTACCGCCTGGCGGCCGGCGCGCTCGCGCGCTCGACCCTGAAGACCAGCGGGACGATCACCGCGCGACTCGATGCGCTGGAGCGGGATGGCCTTGTGCGGCGCGCGCCCGACCCCGACGACCGCCGCGGGGTGCTGGTGGAGCTGACGCCCGACGGGCTCGCCCGACTGGACGAGGCCGTCGGCTCGCACCTCGCGCTGCAGGCAACGATGGTGGAGGGCCTGGACGCCGACGAGCGCCGCTCGCTGGCCGCGCTACTGCGCAAGCTGCTCGCGGGCGTCGACCGAGCGGGCGGAGCGGGCTAGGCCGAGTCGCGCAGCGCCTGGGCCTCGGGGAGCATCTGGAGCTTTCGGAGCGTGTTGCTCTCGATCTGACGGATGCGCTCGCGGGTGACGCCGAAGCTGCGCCCCACCTGTTCGAGGGTGTGCGGCTCCTCGCCGGACAGGCCGAAGCGCAGCTCCAGCACGCGCCGCTCCC
Organism: Miltoncostaea sp.; assembly: GCA_029288175.1. Lineage (GTDB taxonomy): Bacteria > Actinomycetota > Thermoleophilia > Miltoncostaeales > Miltoncostaeaceae > JARFPS01. The sequence goes on from JARFPS010000099.1 coordinate 2,111, forward strand.
GCTCGGAGAGGGCGCCCAGCGCCCGGACGATCTCGTCCTTGCGCAGGCTCAGCTGTGCCTCGTCGAAGGGCGAGGGCGCGGCCTCGTCCTCCACGAAGTCGCCCAGCGAGGAGTCGTCCTCCTCGCCCACCGGCCGCTCGAGGCTGATGGTCTGCTGGGCCATGCGCTGGATGTCGCGCACCTCGGACTCGGGGATATGGAGCTGCTCGGCGATCTCGCCCGGGGTGGGCTCGCGCCCCAGCTGCTGCACCATCTGGCGCTCGAGGTGCAGCACCTTGTTCAGCTTCTCGACCATGTGGACGGGGATGCGGATGGTGCGGGCCTTGTCGGCGATCGCCCGGGTGACGGCCTGGCGGATCCACCAGGTGGCGTAGGTCGAGAACTTGTAGCCCTTGCGGTAGTCGAACTTCTCGACGGCCCGGATGAGGCCGAGGCTGCCCTCCTGGATGAGGTCGAGGAACGAGAGCCCACGCCCGAGGTAGCCCTTGGCGATGCTGACCACCAGGCGAAGGTTGGCCTCGACCATGTGTTGCTTGGCGTCCATGTCGCCGCGCTCGATGCGCTTGGCCAGCGCCACCTCCTCGGAGGCCGTGAGCAACGGCACCCGCCCGATCTCGCGCAGGTACTGACGCAGGCTGTCCAGGCTGGGGTCGACGGCCAGATCGAGCCCGCGTGCCGGGGTGTCGGACGACGAGGCCTCGGCCGTCTCGGCCTCGCCCTCGATCAGGTCGACGCCCAGCTCGGCCAGGTGGGAATGGAACGCCTCGATCTGGTCGCGTCCCGCGGCCGCGCGATCCAGCGCGGTGGCGACCTCGCCCATCGTCAGATAGCCACGCTCCTGGCCCTCGGCGATGAGCGCTCGCAGGACCGGAAGCTCGCTGAGCCAAGGTGGAGCTGGTCGGGCTTTGGTTGCCACCGTGTTCCGCTCCCGGCCGCCATGACGGTCCGTCGGGCGGATTATGGCAGGACATCGTAGGTTCCCTAGGGCGAGTGTCGGTACCAGCGGTTTTTCCGGCTGCCGAGGATGGGCTTGCGCCGCCCGGCCGCCGCGCTCACACTTCACGTAGACACGACGAAAGGTCGGTATTCATGCGGGCTCGCACCGAGCTCCCCGAAGACCTCCAGGAATCCGCGCCGCCGGCGCCGATCGCCCTGACCAAGGCCGGCGTGACCCGGTCCGCGAAGGCCATCCGCATCCTCGACGGCGAGAGGGAGCAGCTGTTCCAGGCGGACATCGCCTGCCACAGCGACCTCAACCCGTCCCAGAAGGGCGTGCACATGTCGCGCTTCGAGGAGACGGTCAACGCCGCGATCGACCGTGTGGTGATCGGACAGGCGCTGCAGATCGAGGCGCTCGCGGAGCGCATCGCCGAGGTGGTCGTGGAGAGCCAGCGCGCGCTGCGCAGCGAGGTGACCATCCGCGCGAGCTACCCCGTCGAGCGGCGCACCCCGGTGTCCGACATCGCCACCCAGGAGATGTACGGCCTGATCGGCGTGGCCGCCGTCACCGACGGGGAGAGCCGCCGGGCGGTCGGCGTCACCGCGCAGGGCATGAACGCCTGCCCGTGCGCGCAGGGGCTCATCCGCGCCCAGGCCGAGGACGCCCTGGCCGACGACGGCTTCTCCGAGGAGGAGATCGACCGCATCGTGCGCCTCGTGCCGGTGGCCACCCACAACCAGCGGGCCAAGGGCACGCTCTACATCGGCACGCGCTCGGGCGACGCGCCCGACGCCACCGCAATGCTCGACGTCGTCGAGTCGTCCATGTCGTCCGAGATCTACGAGCTGCTGAAGCGGCCCGACGAGCAGTACGTCGTGGACAAGGCGCATCGCCGGCCGATGTTCGTCGAGGACTCGGTCCGCGAGATGGTGCGCAACGTCGTCGAGTGCTTCACCGATCTGCCGGACGACGCGTTCGTGCACGCGCATCAGGCGAACTTCGAGACCATCCACACCCACGATGTCGAGGCCGAGCGCAGCGGAACCCTGGGCGCCATGCGCGCCGAGATCTCAAGCGGCGAGGATTCCGGCGATCACACCACCCTGAGGGAGTGGCTGGACGCCAAGAACGGCTAGCGGAAGGGCGCCCTCAGGCCGCCGGCGAGGTCTTGCGTCGACGCAGCTCGATCCGAAGCTCCTCGCCGCGGATGAGGCGCCCGATGTTGGCGCGATGGAAGTAGATGACCGCCGCCGAGGCCACCACGGCGAAGATCATCTCCGACAGCGAGGCGCCCAGCACGAGCGCCAGCGGCGGGAAGGCCAGGGCGCCGACGATGCTCGCCACCGAGACGTAGCGCGTGGTCACGACCAGCGTCACCCAGAGGGCGATCAGGAACACCCCCGCCAGGGGGAAGAGCGCCATCACCGCGCCCAGGCCCACGGCCACGCCCTTGCCCCCGCGGAAGGTGAGCCACACCGGGAAAGCGTGCCCGAGGATGGCGACCAGGGCCGCGAACAGCGGCCAGGGGTTGTCGGTCAGCGCCTGGGCAAGCAGCACGGCGAGCACGCCCTTGAGGACGTCGGCGACCATGACGGCCACGCCGGTCTTGGTGCCCAGGGTGCGGAAGACGTTGGTGGCACCCACGCTGCCGCTGCCGACGTCCCGGATCTCGATGCCGCGAAGCTGCCCGGCGATCCACGCGTTGGGGATCGAGCCGAGCAGGTAGGCCGCGGCGAGCACGAACGGAACCGCGATCAGCTGGCTCATGGGTCTTCCGTCATCTCGGTCGAGGGGGCCTTGCGGGCGAAGAGCCTGCGGCGCGTCACCTGGAAGTAATACGCCCCGCTCACCACGGTCAACACCACCGCGGTTATCAGGAGCGGGTCGTCGATCTCCTTCCAGGGGTGTGGGGCGATGATCGCCAGTATGGCGACATTCTGCGTCACGGTCTTGGCCTTGCCCCACCGGCTCGCCGGAATGATCATGCCCTCGGTGACCGCCACCAGACGCAAGCCGGTCACGGCGAACTCGCGCGCGATGATGATGATGGCCGCCCAGGCGGGCATCAGACCGACGTCCAGCAGCGCCACCAGCGCCGCCGACACCAAGAGCTTGTCGGCGAGCGGATCGAGGAACGCGCCGG
>JARFPS010000111.1 GCA_029288175.1 Miltoncostaea sp.
CCCCGAAGCACATGGCCATGCCGCTCGGCTGGTCGGGCAAGTACTGCTTCGCCTGCACGCCGCGCCACCGGACCCACGTCAACGCGGAGCGCACGGAGATGTTCTCGGTGAGCTACGTGACGCCCGAGCAGGCGGTCGTCACGGGACAGGCGGCCGCCGAGCGCGACGTGACCGGCGATCGCCCCGAGCTGGCGGCCCTGCCGACCGTGGAGGCCGCCGAGATCGACGGCGTCCTGGTCGAGGGGGCGCATGCCGCGCTGGAGTGCCGCCTGCTGAGCATCATCCGCGACGGCGACGAGAGCCTGGTGATCGGGACGGTCGTGGCCGCCCATGCCCGACCCTCGGCCCTTCGGGCCGCGGACCGGGACGACGCCGACGTGGTGTTCGAGGAGCCGTTGCTGGCCTACGTGACGCCCGGGCGCCTGGCCCGCGTGGATCGGACGACCTCCTTTCCCTTCCCTGCGCGCTTCCAACGCTGAGCGCGGCGGCGGCGCGGCGCTCAGCCCGCTCGGCGACCACCCCCACCTGCCGCTGAGCGCCCGGGCTCGGGGGCCGGCCCTCCACCGCCGCCCCGCCGTCGGCTCCGCATCCAGTGCAGCGCGGCGCCGAGCGCGACGATCGCCGCCGCGCGGGCGGGGTCGACCCACCCGCCGGTGGCGAGCTGGTTGACCAGCAGCAGGAGGCACAGCCCCGCGCCGAGCCACGGCGCCCACGCCGGCGCGGTCAGGTGCTCGTGCGGCACCGTGTCCCGCCGCAGCCTCAGCGCGCTGAGGTTCATCAGCAGAAGAACCGAGAGCAACAGCAGCACCGTCGTGCGCGCGAGGCCGGCCAGGTCCCCGGTCGCCGCGAGCACGAACGCGAGGAGTCCGGTGGACACCACCGCGACCCAGGGGGTGGCCCGCCGCGGATCGACCATGCCGAGCGGGGACGGCATCAGCCCCTGCCCGGCCATGCCGTAGAGCAGCCGCGATCCCATGACGAGGTTCGCCAGGGCCGTGTTGGCGACCGCCACCAGCGCGATGAGCGCGAACAGACGGGTTCCCACGCCCAGCGGACTCTCCTCGACGACGGCCAGCAGTGGCCCGCTGGATCCGGAGAGCCGGTCGGGTCCGACGGCGATCACCGCCGCCAAGGCGACGGCGAGATAGACGACCGCGACCAATGCGAGGCCGACGAACAGGGCGCGCGGGTAGGCCACCCTGGGGCGACGGACCTCCTCGGACATGTTGGCGACGTCCTCGAAGCCCAGAAACGCGAAGAACGCAACCGCGGCACCGCCCAGCAGCGCGACCGGCACGATGACATCGCCGTCGCCGAACTCGATCGCGCGCGACACGTCCCCGCCGCCCTCGCCCACGATGAGCACAGCCGCGACGATCACGATCGCCAGCCCGGCGAGCTCGATCGCCGTCATCACGACGTTCGCGCGCAACGACTCCACCACCCCCCAGTAGTTGAGCGCGGCCAGCAGGCCCACGAACACCCCCGCCGCGAGCACCGGCTCCACCGACCAGAACTCGGCCAGGTAGTCGCCTCCGAATGCGCGCGCGGCGGTAGCGGCCGAGGTGAGCCCGGAGGCCAGGACCGCGACCCCGACCGCGAAGGTCAACAGAGGGCGCCCGAAGGCGCGATCGACATACAGCGCCACGCCGGACGCCCCCGGGTACTTCGTGACGAGCTCGCACAGCGTCAGCGCGGACACGCCCGCCACGCAGAACGCGATGGCGAAGGCCACCCACACGGCGCCCCCGACGTCGGCCGCCACCTCCCCGACCACGACGTAGATCCCCGCGCCGAGAACGTTCCCGACGACCAGGGCGAGCAGCAGGCCCGGCGTGATGCGCCTCGCCAGGCGACCCTCGGCGCTCGCCCCCTCGCTGGTCACGCCCCGCAGTGTCCGTCGTCCCCACGTCGGGCGCTACGTGGTTCCCCGCCGCCGGCACGGGATTCCCCGACGCCGATCCGGGGCGACCCCGATGCCGCGCGGCGCGGGCCGACCAAGACTCCTCCCATGCCTCGACAGCTGGGCGAGCGGCCGCGGCCCGGTGCATCGGAGAACGCTCCGGGCGACGCCGTCATCGCGCTCACGGACGTGACGCGAAGCTACGAGATGGGCGCAAATCGAGTCGTGGCGCTGGACGGCGTCGATCTCACCGTGAACGCGGGTGAGTTCGTGGTCATCCTCGGCCCCTCGGGCTCGGGGAAGACGACCCTGCTCAACGTCATCGGGGCCCTCGACTCACCGACCTCCGGCCGGATCGTCGTGGCGGGCCGGGACATCACCCGGGCGAGCCGCCGCGAGCTGGCCCGGTTCCGACGCCACTCCGTGAGCTTCATCTTCCAGAGCTTCAACCTCTTCCCCGGGCTGACCGCGCTCGAGAACGTCGAGTTCGGGGCCGACGTGGCCGGGCGCCCGGGCGCGCGCGGCATCGCGCGGGCGACCCTCGACCGCGTGGGCCTGGGGGAGCGCACGGCCCATTTCCCGCACGAGCTCTCGGGGGGCGAACAGCAGCGCGTCGCCATCGCGCGGGCGCTCGCTTCCGGGAACCCCGTGATGCTCGCCGACGAGCCGACGGGTGAGCTGGACTTCCACACGGGCGTCCAGATCCTCGACCTGCTCCACGACCAGACGCACGAGGAGGGGACGTCAATCCTCGTGGTCACGCACAACCGGGAGATCGCCCGGATGGCCGACCGCGTGATCGAGCTGTCGAGCGGGCGCATCGTCAGCGATGCCCCGAATCCGGGAGGGCCGGCCTCCTCCACCGAGCTCCAGTGGTGAACGACCGCACCCGGCGGGCGCGCACCTGGATCCGCTGGTCGCTGCGTGACCTCCGCCACCGCGCCATCCTCGTCGTGGCGATCGCCCTGCTCCTGGCGCTGGGCACCGGCCTCTACACGGGGCTCGGGAGCATGGAGAGCTGGCGGGTGGCGTCCAACGACGCGAGCTTCGCCCAGCTCGGAGTGCACGATCTGCGGGTCGAGCTCAGCGACGGGAGCTTCGTCGAGCGGGGTCGCCTGACGGGCGTGGCGGATGGCACGGTGGGGGTGGTCGCGGCCGAGGAGCGCCTGATCGTTCCCACGCAGGTGGACGCATCGTCGGGCGACGACACGATCCTGGTGCCGGGACAGCTCGTCGGGGTCGACGTCCGCGGGGGCGGTCCGCTGGTCGACGGGCTGGCGGCCGCCGAGGGCCGCACCCTTGCTCCGACCGACGTCGGAACGGCCGTTGTCATGCTCGACCAGTCGTTCGCCGACGGGCGCGGCCTGCCCAGTTCGGGCGACGCGCTCGTCGGCGGCGTCCCGGTGCGCTACGTGGGGCATTCCCAAAACCCCGAGTACTTCGTAGTCACCGAGGGCGATGCCGGACTTAAGGGCCCGGGCCGCGTCGCCCACGTCGTCGCGCCGCGGGAGGCCGCGCAGCCACTAGCCGGCCGCGGGGCGGTGGT
>JARFPS010000133.1 GCA_029288175.1 Miltoncostaea sp.
CTCGTGCTGGCCGCGACCGGCGCCGAGTCGCCGGGCGAGTGGTGGGTGACCGTCGACACGGACGACACGGCGCGGATCGATCGCATCGCGCTCGGCATCCGGTCGATGCTCGACGACGCCGGGTACACCTACGACCTCGAGACCCGGTACGTGACCATCGAGGCGGAGCGGGCGAGCGACCGCGCCGTGGTGGCGGTCATCTTGTCGTTGGGTATCCCGATCGTGGCCATCGGGATGATCGGGGTGGTGAACACGCTCGCCACCACCATCCTCGAACGCCGCCGCGAGATCGGTGTGCTGCGCAGCGTGGGGGCCCGGTCCCGCGATGTCCGGCGCGTGTTCCGGGCCGAGGCGGTGGTGCTGGTGGTGGCCGGGTGGGTGCTCGGGATCGTGGTGGGTCGCGTGCTCGGCGGGTGGATGATGGCGACGGTCAACGACGCGTTCCACGTGGAGTTCCCGCTGCGCTACCCGGTGTGGCCGATGGGTGTCGCGCTGGTGGTGGCGCTGGTCATCGCCGCGCTGGCCCTGTGGCGGCCCCTGAAACGGGCGGGTGAACTGCCGCCGGGCGACGCGCTCCGCTATCAGTGACGCTCGGCGCGCCGGCGGGCCCGATGGAGCCCGCCGGTAGCGTTGGCCCCCATGGATCTCCCGGACCCCCCGCCGAAGGCTGCCGTGCCGCCCCGCAAGCTGGTCGAGTACGAGCGCTACGAGGCGGCCCAGGCCGCAGTCGACCGTCTCTCCGACGACGGGTTCCCCGTCGAGCACGTGTCGATCGTGTGGAGCCGGCTGCGTCAGATCGAGTACGTGACCGGTCGGCGCACCATCCTCACCGCAGCGGGGCAGGGAGCGCTCTCGGGGTTGTGGTTCGGCGGGTTCATCGGCCTCCTGCTGTCGCTGTTCGTCGAGCTCGAGGAGGACACCACGGCCTTCGGGCTGATCGTGAGCTACGCCCTCACGGGCGCCGTGGTGGTGGCGATCTTCTCGGCGGTGCGGCACTTTCTCCAGCGAGGGCAGCGTGACTTCTCCACCACCGGGAAGCTCGACGCCGAGGCCTACGAGATCTGGGTCGAGCCGGCTCACCTCGACCGGGCGGCCGCGATGCTGGGCGTGACGCCGCTCCCCGTGGAGCCCCCGGTCACCGACGAGTCCGGCTGACCGCGTCGACCAGCTCGGCCACGGGCGGGCGGTCGTCGGGTCCCTCACTCCAGAACGTGTAGGCCAGCGTGCCGTCGGGAGCGATCACGAAGTCGCCTCCCAGCTGGAGGGTGTCCTCGACGGGTCGACGGAAGCGGCGGCCCCGGCGCAGCAACCCCGCGTAGGCGATGCCGCTGCGCAGCCCCCAGACCCGGAGCCGACGACCACGTTCGAGCCCGTAGGCGCGGTAGGCGCGGCGATCGGGATCGGACAGGAGCGTGAACGGCAGCCGGTGTTCGTCGGCGTATGCCGCGAGCAGGGGTCCGGACGAGAAGGTGACCACTGCGACGGTTGCGTCGCCGAGCCGGTCGATGTGATCGCGCACGGCGAGCACGTGGTCGGCACACGGCAGTCAATGGATGTGGCGGTGGAACACGAGGACCACGGGTCGGCCGCCCTGGTCGGTCGACGACCACGGGGAGCCCTCGTGGTCCGGGAGCGAGACCTCGGGGGCCGGGTCGCCGGTGCGGGGGCGGGGCACGGCGACGTCAGCTGAGTTTGAGGAAGAGGCGCTCGAGCTCGTCGGTGTCCTCCCCGTCGACCGCGCACTGCCGCAGGGCCGAGGAGAGCAGGGTGAACCCGACCCGGTCGAGGGCGCCCTTGGCGGCGCTCAGCTGGGTGACGATGTCGCGACAATCGGCGCCCTCGTCGACGAGCCGCTGGAGCCCGCGGATCTGCCCCTCCACGCGGCGCAGCCGCTTGAGCACGTCGTCGTTGGTGTCCTCGGGGAACCGCACGGTTGCCAAGGTACCCCATGGGGTATACGATGCCAAATGTACGGACATTATGACTGTGACCACGCCCCCCAGCAGCGTCCGCCGCGGCGCCGCCCGCTTCCTCCCCATCCTCGCCTGGGCCCCGGCCTACGACCCCGCCGATCGGCGGGGCGACCTCGCCGCCGGGCTCACGGTCGGCGCCATGCTCGTGCCCCAGGCCATGGCCTACGCCCTGCTCGCGGGACTCCCGCCGGAGATCGGCCTGTACGCCGCCACCGTGCCGGTGGTCCTCTACGCCCTGTTCGGGACGTCGCGTCAGCTGGCGGTCGGCCCGGTGGCGATCGTCTCGCTGCTCACCGCCACCGCCCTCTCCTCGGTGGTGGAGGAGGGCACGGCCGACTACCTCACCGCGGCGGCGTTGCTCGCCCTGATGGTGGGGGTCGTGCACATCGTGCTCGGTATGGGTCGCCTCGGCTTCCTTGTGAACTTCCTCTCGCACTCGGTGCTGGTGGGGTTCACCGCTGCGGCCGCGATCATCATCGGCTTCAGCCAGGCCAAGCACCTGCTGGGCATCACGGTCGAGCGCCAGGACCATTTCCACGAGACGGTCCGCGAGGTGATCGACAACCTGGGTGACGTGCACGGCCCCACCCTGGCGCTCGGGCTGTCCGCCCTCGTGCTGCTGCTCGTGCTGCGGCGCGTCGCCCCGCGTGTGCCGGCGGCGCTCGTGGTGGTGGTCGGTTCGATCGTGGTGTCGGAGGTACTCGATCTCGAGGCGCGGGGGGTGAAGGTCGTGGGTGACATCCCCGACTCGCTGCCCTCGTTCGGGCTTCCGGACCTCGACGGCTCGCTGATCGGCACCTTGGCCACCACCGCGCTGGTCATCACCCTCGTCGGCTTCATGGAGTCGATCGCCGTCGCCAAGGTGTACGCCCGCCGCCACCGCTACGACGTGGATCCCAACCAGGAACTCGTGGCCCTGGGCATGGCCAACGTCGGTGCCGGCCTGTTCGGCGGCTACCCGGTCACCGGTGGCTTCTCGCGGACGGCCGTCAACGACACGGCCGGGGCGCGGACGCCGCTCGCCTCGCTGATCACGGCGGGCATCGTGGTGGCCACGGTGGCCTTTCTCACCCCGCTCTTCACGTCGCTGCCCAACGCAGCGCTGGGCGCCATCATCATCACCGCGGTGATCGGGCTGGTCGATGTCGACGAGATGCGTCACATCGCAGCCGTGAAGCGCAGCGACCTCATCGGTCTCGGGGTGGCGTTCGTCGCCACCCTCACGTTGGGGATCGAGCTCGGCATCCTCGTGGCGGTGGTCGCGTCGATGCTGGTGGTCTTCGCTCGGATGTCGGTGCCCCACAGCGCGGTGCTCGGTCGGGTCGCCGGCACCACCAGTTACCGCAACGTGTCGCGGTTCCCCGAGGTCGAGACGTTCGACGGGGTGCGCATCGTGCGCATCGACGCCGCGCTCTCGTTCGTCAACGCCACCCACGTCAAGAAGCTGATCCGGGCCCACGCCGACGAGCTGACCGATGAACCGCGGGCGCTCGTGATCGACTTCTCCGGGGTGAACGACATCGATGCCACCGGGGTCGAGTCGTTCATCGAGGTCCTCGACGAACTCGACGAACGAGGGGTGGTGCTACACCTGGCCGACGTGAAGGGGCCCGTGCGGGACGTGTTTCGGCGGGCCGGTGTGTGGAGCCGACTCGAGGGACGGGTGCACACCAACACCAACGACGCCGTGTCCACCATCCGGGGGGAGCGGCCGGCGCCCGTCGACCAGCGTTCGTTGGGGATCGACGAGCGGTGACCTCGGGAGGGGTTGCCACAGATACCCCAGGGGGTATAATGTACGGACAAATAGTCCCAGGAGGACGAGCATGAAGTTCACGCAGTACTACCTCGACTGTCTCTCCCACGCGTCCTATCTCGTCGGCGACGAGACGACCGGACGCGCCGTCGTCGTCGACCCCCAACGCGACGTCGACGAGTACGTCCGCGACGCCGAGGCCGCCGGCCTCACGATCGAACTGGTGCTCGAGACCCACTTCCACGCCGACTTCCTGTCGGGCCACCTCGAACTAGCCGCCGCCACCGGGGCGGAGATCGGCTTCTCGTCGGTCGCGGAGCCCGAGTTCGACTACCGGCCGCTGGCCGACGGCGAGCGCATCTCCCTCGGCGAGGTCGAGCTCGAGATCCTGCACACCCCCGGCCACACGCCGGAGTCGATGAGCATCGTGGTGTACGAGCACGCCGACGACGAGGTCCCGTACGGCGTACTCACCGGCGACACGTTGTTCATCGGTGACGTCGGCCGACCCGACCTGCTCGCCTCCATCGGCTTCACCAAGGAGGAACTGGGCGGCATGCTCTACGACAGCCTCCACGACAAGTTGATGCCGTTGCCCCCGGCCACGCGGGTGTACCCGGCCCACGGCGCCGGCAGCGCATGCGGCAAGAACCTCTCCACCGAGACGTGGTCGACATTGGGCTACCAGCTCGAGACCAACTACGCGCTGAATGCCCCCGACATGGCCACCTTCCTCTACCTGGTAACCGAAGGCCAGCCGCCGGCGCGGTTTTACTTCGTATACGACGCCATCCTCAACCGAAAGGACCGCGAGCTGCTCGACGAGACCGAGCCGCCCGCGACAATGACCCTCGCCGTGGCGCGCGAGGCCGAGCGCGGGGGAGC
>JARFPS010000145.1 GCA_029288175.1 Miltoncostaea sp.
GTGTATAAGAGACAGGCCGTGGTCGGCTCACCGACGAAGGTGTCACCGCCGGGGCTCGCCGGAGCGGCGGTGTCCGCGGTCACCTCGAACTCGGTGCTGCCCAGCCTCAGGCGCTCACCACCCTGAAGGCTCACGGAGCCCACGATGCGCTCGCCGTTGACGAACGTGCCGTTGGAGCTCCCGAGGTCGCTGAGCTCGGCCGCGCCCCCGAGGGCCTGGATGGCGAAGTGGCGGCGCGAAGCCTTCTCGTCGTCGACCATCAGGTCACACGACGAATCGCGCCCGACCGTGAAGTCGGCGCCGGACACCTCGATCTTCTCACCGGCGCGCGGGCCGGTCGCAAAGGTCAACCACACCTGGACATACCTCTTTTCTGGCGGGAGGTGGGCGGCTGGATCCTATCCACGCCGAAGCGCTCATCGGCACGACTCGGCGCGATCTGTTCCGTTTGCGCACGCTCAGACGCGTCCGGTGAGGGCCGTCACCGTCGGCGCGGCGATCGACGGGCCCGATCCCGGGAGCACCCCGCCCGCCGGCCTGACATCCTGAAGGGGTGGGACGCACCATCCTCCTCGGCTATGACGACGGCGATCCGGCCCGGCGCGCCCTCGAGCGCGCCGTCATCGAGCTGCGCCGCCAAGGCGGCAAGCTGGTGGTCCTCTCGGTGCTCGATCTGCCGCTCGACCCCTCCGCGCCACGCGCCTACGGCACGCCGGGCGACGGCCCCCCCGCACGCGGTCCCTTCGGCGAGCCACCGGAGGTCGCGGAGATGATCGGGGCGGCGCGCCGGCGGCTGCGGGCCCTCGACGCCCCGGCCGAGTACGTCTGGGCTGCGGGCGAGCCGGGGCAGATCATCGTCGACGTCGCGGAGCGCAGCGGAGCCGACCTCGTGGTGGTGGGGTCGCACCACCACGGTTTCCTGGCGAACCTGTTCGGGGCCGACGTGGGAGCCGAGGTCAGCAAGCGCGCCGGCTGCGAGGTCATCCTGGTCGAGTAGCCCGGCCCTCGCGAAGGGCCAGGGGCGCGATGACCACAGCGCTGAGCGCGGCGGGGACCAGGGTCATGGTGAGGGCGGCCTCCCACCCCAGCGGCGCGATGAGTGCCCCCAACGCCACCGGCCCGGCGACCCCCGCGCCGAACACGAGGGTCTTGCGCATGGCGAGGGCCGCGCCGCGATGGGCGGCGCCGGCGCGTTCGGCGACCGCCGTCGCCGACAGGCCGTTCCCGGCGAACGAGACGGCCACGACCGCGATGGCGAGGGCTGCCGCCAGGGCGGCGGACACGCCGGTGGCAACGACCATCAGCGGCACCAGCGCGACCGTGGCCAGCGCGAACCAGAGGTTGGGGAGCAACCTGCGGCCCAATCGATCGCCGAGGTGGCCCGCCGCCACGCGCAGGACGGCCGTGGCGGTCAGCGCCCCGGCCAGGATCGCCCCCGAGGCCACGGTGGTCACGCCCAGCTCCTCGTGGAAGTACACCGGGATGAAGCCCACCAGGCCGACCGAGGTCACCACCAGCAGACAGGCCGCGACGATCATGGCCCAGATGCGCCCGTCCCGGTAGTACGGCGCCGTCGCCACCCCCGACGGGGATGCCTCTTCGGGGTTGCGGGGCGGTCGGCGGAGGACCACGGCCAGGGCCAGCGCCGAGGCCGCGGCCAGCGCCGCCAGGGCGGCGAACGCCCACGAGGTGCTCGACGGGCCGCTGATGAGGGGCAGCGCCAGCGCCGCCACGGCACCGCCCAGGGCGATGCCGGTCATGACCAGCGATACGGCGGCGGCGCGGTTCTGTGTGGTGGACCACTCCGATGCCGCATGGACGCTGGTGACGGCCACAGCGGAGAACAGCCCCGTGATGAAGAGGCCGGCGATGACGCCCCCGACATCGTCCGCGAGGGCGGTGATCGCGAGCCCCACAGCCGCGCCGGCCATGCCGAGCGGCAACAGCCACCGCTCGCCGCGACGGTCGCCGAGCACGCCCCACACCATCAGCATGACGGCGTTGCCCGCGGAGGGCGCGGCGACGACGAGACCCGCCTCCTGAAGCGAGATGCCCAGCTCGTCGCGCAGATCGGGCACCAGTGCCGGCAGGCCTCGGTAGACCGCGGCGGCCGCGAGCTGGGCGGACATGAGGGCGAGCAGTACCGCCCCGCGACGACCGCCCAGGCGCTGCCCCATCCGCCCGAGGGCGTCCGTCAGGGCCTCAGCTCGGGCTCCGCAGGCGCGAGACCGTACTGCTCCCGGAGCTCGTCGAGCGGCACCTCGGTGGCCTCCCAGAAGTCCCAGTCGGCGTCGAGCAGATCCACGCGCATCCCGTGGCCCCGGTCCCAGGCGGTCCAGAAGCGCTCGGGCTCGAACGCGCCGCGGAAGCTGCCGGCGATCTCGTTCAGCTTGATGTCCATGTGCCAGCTGAACAAGACGGGCAGGATCTCGGCCGCCATCGGATGGTCGGGGTGCATGGCCCCGATGAAGGTCGAGACGCAGATCTCGCCGGCCTGAGAGGTGGAGTAGCCGGCCATGACATGCGAGGAATCGTGCGGGGTGGTGAACCCCTCGCTCAGGCCGTCCGGCGCTCCCGGGAACGCGAAGCCGTTGCGGTGGAAGTGATCCCAGAACGCCCAGCCGAAGGTGTGCTCCGGCAGCTCGCCGAGCGCGGCGTAGCGCGCCGCCAGCTCAGGCTCTTCACGGCCGTCGCGGTACGGAAGGAACGCGTCCAGCGCGTCGCCGACGCCGTGGTCCAGCGCCGGGAAGCTAAGGAGGTTCTTGCGGATCATGCACGCCGCGGCCGAGGACATCTCGTCGTTGACCGACTCTCGGAGGACCTCCAGGTAGTCCTCGTGGACGTCCAGCGCGCCCGCGTACTCGCGCACCAACGCCACCTTGTCGTGGTCGAGGGTCATGTCGACGGCGGTCATGATCGACAGCACCCGGCAGGCGACGCGCGCCTGCTCGGCGTCGGTCAGCACCCGCGCCAGCTCGTCGGGGGTGCGCACCGGAAGCGGGGTCATGGCCGCCTCCTCGTCGAAGCCGAATGCGATCCGCCCCGCGGCGGCGATCGTGCGCCGGTCCTTTGGCGTCATCCCCGCCTCGCCGTGCACCAGGGCAACCGCCTCCATGGCGCCCAGGATGGCGTCGGCGACCGGTCGTGGCACCTCGATCAGCACGGGCCCACCCTAGCCGGAGGCCCTAGGTGTCGTCGCGCGGCACCTGGTAGGTCCAGCGGTAGTCGTCGTCGTGCACCAGATCGGCCCCCCGGAAGACCTTGCGGGCGTAGGACACCGTGAACGCGCCGCCGCCCGGGTTGGGCCCCGTGACGCTCTCGACGCGGCGCCCGAGCTTGGAGCTGTAGAAGCGGACGGTGATCCCGGAGTCGGTGGCCACCGCCTTCACCAGGACCGCGGCCGGCCAGTCGTTGCGCCAGATCAGCTCCGGACCGCCGAAGCTGACCGTGGCCTCGCGACCGACCGGGTAGCGCGAGATGTAGAACTGGTGCGGGGTGTGCGAGACGAGCTCGACCCCCGCGAACCAGGCGGCGTTGAAGACCGTGGTGGCGATCTGGCTCACCCCGCCACCCACCGCGTCCTCGAGCCGACCGGCGTTGATCTGCGGGGCCGCCACGAAACCCCGCTCGCGCGTGCGCTCGCCCAGCACCTCGTTGAGCGAGAACGTTCCACCGGGGGGGATGAGCGTGCCGTCGAGCTCGGCCGCGCCGAGCTTGATGTTGGTGACGCGGGGCGGACAGCACGCGTAGTTGGTGGTGAACTCGGACACCAGCTCCCTCACCCGCAGGCGGTGCGCCTGGTCGGTGGTCAACGCCGGGGCCACGGCCGCCACGCGAGCGCGGACCGTCGCGGCCGCGGGACGGGCCGCGATGCGGCGGGTGGTGGCGGCCACGTCGACGCCCCGCCCGTTCTTCGAGGGCACCACCCGCACGCGCTTGCCCTCCACCACGAAGCGGGCCGACGTGGGCTCGACCTCCAGGGGCCCCAACGCGGGACCGATCGCACGGCCGATGACCTCGTCGTCCAGCGAGACCGCCAGGGCGCGCCCCTTGCGCTCGAAGGTGACGGCCTCGCGCAACGTGGGACGATCGATACGGGCGCGACGGCCGGCGGCCGCCACGACCACCGGCGCCCGGGAGATCAGGTTGGCGCGCTCGGCCGCCACCTGTGCGCGATCGTCGGTCACGCGCGGCGGGACGTCGACGGTGGCGACGTCGATCCGACGAGGGAGGTGGCGCAGGCGGGCGCGGAGCTCCCGGCGCTGCACGCGGATGCCGTCACGGGACGGCACCAGCTTGAAGCGGGCCCCGCCGAGGGACACCCGGGCATCGACCGGCTCGCGATCGATACGCCCCGCGACGCGCCGCACCGTACGGGTGAGCTCCGTCTCGTCCACCCGGTAGTCGACCTCGACCACGCGGCGGCGCGGCGCGCCCACCTC
>JARFPS010000193.1 GCA_029288175.1 Miltoncostaea sp.
CCCCCCCTCTTTTATAAAGCATATGACGGAATACGAGATTTGGATTCAAGTCTCGTGGGCTCGGAGATGTGTATAAGAGACAGCCCGAGACCAGGGTCACATCGCCCGCCTCGATGGCGACGTCGGTGCCCGTGCCGACCGCCATTCCGAGGTCGGCCCGGGCCAGCGCGGGCGCGTCGTTGACGCCGTCGCCCACGACGGCGACCACCTGGCCGGCGTCCTGCATGCGCGCGACCTCCGCGGCCTTGCCCTCGGGAAGGACGCCCGCCACGACCCGGCCGGCGCCGACCTCGTCTGCCACCGCCGCCGCCGCGCGGGCATTGTCTCCGGTGACGATCGTGGTCTCGAGGCCGAGCCGGTGGAGCTCGGCCACCGCATCGCGGGCGGTGGGCTTGACCGCGTCGGCCAGAACCACCAGCCCGTGCGTGGAGCCGTCCCACCCCACCCGGACCACCGTGCGGCCGCGCTCCTCCCGCTCCCGTGCCACGGCGCGGAGCCCGCCGTCGGGCATGGGGCCGTCGGAGTCCTCCGCGCGCCCCACGGTGACGGCGTGACCCTCGACCGAGGCGCTCACCCCGAGGCCGGGCGTGCTCACGAACCCCTCGACCTCCGGCAGGCGCCCCAGGATGCTCTCGGCGTGTCGCGCGATCGCCTCGGCGATGGGGTGCTCGCTGGAGCCCTCGACCGCGCCAGCAAGCCGCAGCACCTCGTCCTCGGCCGTGCCCGCTGCGGCGATGACCTCCTCGACCCACATCCGGCCCTCGGTGAGCGTGCCCGTCTTGTCGAGGACGACGCCGGTGATGCCCTGCGCCCGCTCGATGGCCTCCGGGCTGCGAATGAGGATCCCGAGCTGGGCGCCGCGCCCCGTGCCGACCATGATCGCCGTGGGCGTCGCCAGCCCCAGGGCGCAGGGGCAGGCGATGATCAACACCGCCACCGCGGCCGTGAGCGCCGCGCCCGAATCTCCCGTCAGGACGAGCCAACCCGCGAGCGTGGCGGCCGAGATGGCGAGCACGACCGGCACGAACACCGCCGACACGCGGTCGGCGAGCCGCTGTACGGGCGCCTTGCCCGTCTGGGCCTCGCGCACGATGGTCGCGATGCGCGCCAGGGCGGTGTCCTCACCCACGCCGGTCGCCCGCACCACCAGCCGCCCGTGGGCGTTGACGGTCGCGCCGGCCACCTCGGACCCCGGGCCCACGTCGACCGGCACCGACTCGCCGGTGAGCATCGAGGCGTCCACGGCGGAGTGCCCCTGCTCCACGACGCCGTCGGTGGCGATGCGTCCGCCGGGGCGCACCACGAAGCGATCGCCGACGGCGAGACGCTCCACCGGCACCACCGTCTCGTTGCCGTCGGCGTCCAGCAGGCGAGCCTCGTCGGGGCGAAGGTCCACCAGTGCGCGGATGGCCTGCCCCGCCCGTCTCTTCGCGCGGCCCTCGAGCAATCGGCCCAGCAGCACCAGGGTGATGATCACGGCGCTGACCTCGAAGTACACGTCGCCGTCCGCCCCGGCCACCAGCACGGCCACCGACCAAGCGAAGGCGGCGGTCGTCCCGAGCGACACCAGGGTGTCCATGGTGGCGACGCGGTGGCGCAGCGCCGCCAGGGCCGCCCGGTGGAAGCCCGCCCCCGAGTAGACGAGCACGGGGGCGGCGAGCACCATGGCCGCCCACTCCCAGCCCTCGAACCGCAGCGGAGGGATCATCGTGATCGCCATCAGCGGGACGGTCAGGACCACCGCCACCACAAGACGGCGCAGAAGGGTGTCGTCCCCCGCCTCCACGTCCTCCGCGGACCGATCGCCCGACAGACGGGCCCGGTAGCCCGCATGCTCCACGGCGGCCAGCAGGTCGTCGACCTCCACCCGCGAGGCGTCGAACTCGACCGCGGCCTCCTCGGTCGCGAAGTTGACCGATGCGGAGGCGCCATCGAGCTCGTTCAGCCCGGCCTCGACCCGCGCCGCGCACGCGGCGCAGTTGAGGCCTTCCAGCTCCAGGTCCACCCGTTCCCGTGCAACCGTCTCTCGCATGCGCTCCCCGTCTTCCGACCGGATGCCGTGCGCCTCAATATACCGCACCGGGGTATATGGACGGCCGGGAACGGCTGGGGGCGGCGCGTCAGCTCAGGGAGCGACGGCCTCCGATGAGCGCCATCTCGCGCCACTTCCAGTGGCAATCGGCGTCGGCGAAACCGATCTCGCGGAGCCAGCGCACCTGCTCCCACGCGGGCGCGAGGCGATCCGAGGGGTCCTGGTCCTCGACGGCCAGGCCGATCGCCTTCAGGAACTCGATGTGGAGGCGCTCCGAGGCGCTGGCCACGTGCTCGAGGTTCAGAAACGTGCCGCCGGGGCTCAGCAGGCCGAAGACCTCACCGTAGAGCGAGCGCTTGCGCTCGTCGTCGAGGTGATGGATCGCGAAGGCGGAGACCACCAGATCGAACGGGCCGGGCACCGCCAGGGGCTCCGCGAGGTCGTGCTCCACGAGCTCCACCTCCGCCACGCCGGCGAACCGCTCGCGCGCGACCGAGAGCATGTGCGGCGACAGGTCGACGCCCACGGCGGTCGCGGCCGGATGACTGTCGCGCACCAGTTCGATCAGCCGGCCCTCGCCGGTGCCGATGTCGAGGAATCGGCCCACCCTGGCCGGGATGTGCTCGCGCAGCGCGCCCTCGCTCTCGTCCCACTGAGGGACATCGCGAATCGACTCGCGGTAGCGGGCGACGTGCGCGGCCCGCCGCCACTCGTGTCCGCCAAGGGAATGGCGGTCTGGGGCGTCGGGCTCCACGCGGCGCGACCCTAGCTTGACGAGCCGCCCCGCGGCGCTCGCGCTACTCGATCCCTTCCGCGCGCTGGAGCGACCGGATGTACCCGACGATGCCGGCGATCTCGTCGTCGGAGACACCTTCGACGGGCGGCATGTCGCCGAAGTTCCAGTGATGCTCGGGCACGCCGACCTTCACGGCCAGAAGGAACGCGCCGTCGGCGTGGTGCGAGGGCTCGTAGACGTCATTGAGAAACGAGGGCCCGCGGTCCGTCCCGTCGGCGTCGATGCCGTGACACGAAGCGCAGGAGCGCTCGTAGACGACCCGCCCCTGGGCGACCTGCTCCCTCGACGCGTCGTCGGAGAGATCGGTGCCGCTGACGCCGCAGCCGGCGACGATGACCGCGGCGAACGCCACCGCGGCGCCGGTCCACAGGGTGGGCCTCGACAGGATGGTCCGCAGCACCGGCATCCCCTCATGAAAGTGGTGGACACGGCGCCGTGCAAGCCCCTCCGCGCGCCCGTCGCGAACCGGTCCCCCGGCGACCGGCGCCGGGGGCGATCCTCGTTCAGGCCCGGGGACCGAGCGTCGATCATGGAACCGCCGAGTCGCGCTAGCCTCGCCCGTCGTTGCGACGACACCCGTTCATTCAGGGGCAGGATGGCGCGTCGCGGGCGCGAACCCCGATTCCGGTAACCACGACGACGGCCGACCGATGAGAACCCCACGGGCCTGGCAGCTGCTTGCGACACTCGCCATCGTCCTGGCGGGCGGCCTCTGGTTCCCCCAGGTCGGATCGGCCCACCTCGATCTGGTCGAGACCACGCCGGCCGAGGGGGCTGCGCTCACCGAGCCGGTGGATCAGGTGGTGCTGCGCTTCACGGTGCCGGGCGAGCCCGCCGGTCCGGGCATCCGCATCCTCGACGGCAAGGGCGAGACGCTCGACGCCACCGTGCGCCGCTCCGACGACGGGACGGTCTTTGTCGCCCGGCCCGCGACGCCGCTCGAGGGTGGCCGCTTCGGCGTGGCCTGGCGCGTGGCCGCGCCCGACGCGCACCCCATTAGCGGAGGCTTCACCTTCACGGTGGAGGCGGCGACACCCGTCGCGCCGCCGCAGGACGCCGCGCCCGCGGCACCGGCTCCTGCCGAGGGGGGTGGCACCCCGGCAGCCGCCACGTCGTCCGACGGCGACCCGCTCGCGGCCGCGCTCGAAAGCCCGGACGACCGCGGGGCCAAGATCCTCTCAGGGTTCGCTCGCGCGCTCGCCTACGGCGGCGGACTCATCGCCGTCGGCGGGCTGGCGTTCCTGGCGTTCGCCGCGGTCGGTGGGCGGCGCGAGGTCGCGGGTCTTTTCGCGACCGTCCGTCTGGCGGGGCTCGTGGCCCTCGGCGGGGCCGTCATGGGAGTCGTCGCGCGCGCATGGCTGATCGACGGCGACGGCCCGGACGCGATCGCCTCAACGAACGCGCTCGGCGACGCACTCAGGGGAGAGGCGGGCCTGGGCCTCATCCTCACGGCCGCGGGAGGGCTGGCCATCGCGGCGGGAGCCCGCATGGCCCACCGACGCGCGCCGAACGTCGCGATCGCAGCGGGCTCATGGGACGCCTACCGCCCGCAGCGCATCGTCGCGGGCTCGATCTCGAACTCGTGGCTTGCCGTTGGCGGAGCCATCGGTATCGCACTGGGCGCGGCACTCGACGGACACACCGCCTCCGAGGGGCCGCGCGCGCTCGTCTGGGGCGCCGACCTGCTGCACTTCACCGCGGCCGGAGTGTGGCTCGGGGGTATCGCTTTGCTGGTCGCGCTACTGGTCGGCCGACGACGGGCCGGGCGCCACGCCAACGCGGCCTACACGGCGGTCCGCTTCGCGACCTTGGCGGGCGCCGGGTCGGCGCTCGCCGGTCTGGCCGGCGTGGTCCTCGCGGTCATCATCCTTCCGAGCTTCTCGGCACTGTGGGAGTCGAGCTGGGGGCTGCTGCTGCTGGCGAAGGTGGCGGTCGTCGCCCTCGTGGCCGCCATGGGCGCCCACAACCACTTCCGTCTGATCCCGCGCCTGGCGGCGCGACTCGACGCGGCCGAGCGCGCCTCGCATGTCGGTGGCGACGACACCGAGCGCGGGGCGCCGGCGCCGTCCTCCGAGCCGACCGCCGGCGCCGTCGCAACGGTTCTCCGCGCCGAAGAGCAGACCGCCGCCACGCACAGTCCAGACCAAGACGATGTCGCGCGATCGCTCCGGCGGAACGCGGCGGCCGAACTCGTGCTCTTGGCCGTGGTGGTCGCAATCACCGCCGCGCTGGTGGGAACCTCCGCCGTCTGACGGAGGTGCGACCGGCAGGCGCGCCTACGCCCAGGCGCCCTCCCCGGCCATCTCGAAGTCCTCGAAAAGGACGATCTTCCCGTCGCGGAGCTTCAGGACGTGGACGAAGCGCCCCTCCGCCGACGTGTCGGTGGCGGTGACGCGGAACGTCTCCGTCCCGACCACGACGATGTCGTCGCCCTCGGCGAGCACGAACTCCACGTTCCATTTCGGATCCTCGATCTGTGGCATGACCGCCTGCATGACCTCAAGCAGGGCCGCCTTGCCGGGGTGCTCGCCGGCGTGCGGGGCGGGCCCGTGATGGCGGTAGAGGACGTCGTCGGCCAAGGCATCGAGGAACGGAGCCGCGTCGCCCCGCTCGATTCCCGCGTACATCTCGCGCACCTGATCCTTCGTCATGCCGTCGCCCCTTCCGAGTGGCCTCGGCGCAACGCTATCGCGCCACGGGCGGGGCCCCGGCATGCACCGACCGGACGGGGCGAATAGGGTGGCAGGGCGAGGCCCCGGCGACGGGATGGAGCATCCCGCCCCGGCGACCAGACGCGGGTCCGGAGCTCCGCGCGAGAGGGAGCCTTGGACCGATGCAGCCGACCGATCGTGAGCGCCATCTCGGCGGCCCTGATGTCGGCCTCGACTTCACCGGCGCTCGGGCCGAGGGCTCCGCCACGGGTGGACACGCGGTCTTCACCTTCAGCTTCTCCTTCACTGCGATCGCGGCGTTCGGACTCCTCACCTCTCTCATGGTCCGGACAGGGGACGGGCGCGAGGCCCGCGCCGACGCGGCGGCCGCCGCGTCATGACCTCCGGCTCGGCAAAGGGCTTGACCGCCTACGGCTGGAG
>JARFPS010000251.1 GCA_029288175.1 Miltoncostaea sp.
GTGTATAAGAGACAGGCACCGCCCCGGGCCACGGCCGAGGAGAGCGTGTTAGCCGAGCATGGCCACCAGCCCGCGCACGCCGCCGGCGCGCGCGACACGCCGAGCGCAGACGAGGCCGCCGCTCCGGCCGAGGGCTGGTGGCCGGCCCTGAAACGCACGGCCGTCGAGTTCAAGGATCAGAACGGCCAGGACGACGCCGCGGCCCTGACGTACTACGCCGTGCTGGCGATGTTCCCGGCCTTCATCGCGCTGGTGGCGCTGCTGGGGGTCGTGGGACGGGAATCCACCGTGACCACGCTCGTCGACATCGTCCAGGAGATCGGGTCGGAGCAGGCCGCCGAGGCCTTCCGCGGGCCGGCCCAGAGCGCGGTGAGCGAGCGGGGCGGTGCCGGCGCGCTGCTGGGCATCGGCGTGGTTGCGGCGCTGTGGGCGGCGTCGGGCTACGTCGGTGCGTTCACCCGGGCGAACAACGACATCTGGAAGGTGGAGGAGAGCCGGCCCTTCTGGCGGCTCAAGCCCCTGCAGCTCGGGATCACGCTCGTGGTGGTCATGGGCGCGGCGCTTCTCACCACGGCCCTGACGCTGACCGGCTCGGTGGCCTTCCAGATCGGTGACGTGATCGGGCTGGGATCGACGGCCGTCTGGGTCTGGCAGATCGCGAAGTGGCCGGTGATGCTGATCGTATTCGCGTTGATCGTCGCCCTCCTTTATCGCGCGACGCCGAACCTCGGGCGGCGCCGGTTCCGCCTGAGCCCGGGCGCCGGGCTGGCCGTCCTGGTCTGGCTGATCGCGAGCGTCGGCTTCGCGATCTACGTGGCGAACCTGGGCAGCTACGGCGCCACCTACGGCAGCCTGGGCGGTGTGATCGTGCTGATCCTCTGGCTGTGGATCACCAACATCGCGCTGCTGATCGGCGCGCGCTTCGACGCGGCGCTCGATGCCGAGCGCGCGGGCGGCCGGGCGGCCGCAACCGACTGACGACGATCCGGGCGTCCGCGGCCGCGTCCTATTGTTCGGGACGGATGAGCGAGGACGGCCGACGATCGGTGAGGCGCCTGGCCTGGGCGTCGTACGGAGCCGGAATCGGCCTGGCCCTCGGTACCGTCGTCGGCCTGGCGATCGGCTCGGCCGTGGCGCCCGCCGTCGGCGCCGCCGTGGGGGTGGTGGCCGCCATCGCGATCAACCGCCGCCGGGGCGGATGAGGGCCGTCCACGTCGGGGCGACCGACGGCCACCCGCTGAGCATCCGCGAGCTGCCCGATCCGGTGGTCGGCGACGATGAGCTCCTGATCGACGTGGCGGCGGCCGGCGTGAACCGGGCCGACCTGCTCCAGCGGCGCGGGCGGTACCCGCCGCCGCCGGGGTCGAGCGAAGTGCTCGGCCTGGAGATCGCCGGGCGCGTCCGAGAGATCGGCTCCGCCGTCGCGGGCTGGAGCGAGGGTGATCCCGCGATGGCCCTGCTGGCCGGCGGCGGCTACGCCGAGACCGTCGCGGTGCCGGCAGCGCACGCCCTCCCCATCCCCGAGAACCTCGACCCGATCGAGGCGGCGGCCGTGCCCGAGGCGTTCCTGACCGCCGCTCACACCCTGCGACTGCTGGCGCCCGTGGGCGACGGCGACCGGCTGCTCGTGCACGCCGCGGGATCCGGCGTGGGAACGGCCGCGGTGCAGATGGGTCGAGCGCTGGGAGCACGTGTGTGCGGCACGATCCGCACCGCGGCCAAGGCGGACCGCGTGCGCCTGCTGGGCGCCGAGCCCGTCGTGGTCGGCGCCGACCGGGACTTCGCCGACCGCGCGCGGGCGGCGCTGGGCGGAGGGGCGACGGTGGTCTTCGACCTCGTGGGCGCGTCCTACTGGCCGCAGACGCTGGCCACGCTCGACGAGGACGGCACGGTCTCGGTGGTCGGCCTGATGGGCGGCGCCAGGATCGAGCTCGACCTGGCCGCGCTGATGCGCCGACGCGCCCGCGTCGTCGCGGCGACACTTCGCCCCCTTCCGCACGACCGCAAGGCGTCCCTGGTGGACGACTTCCGGCGCTGGGGGCTCCCCCGCATCGCCTCGGGCGAACTGCGGCCGGTGGTCGACCGCGTGCTGCCCTTGGACCGGGCCGAGGAGGCCCACCGCGTGGTCGAAGCCAACGAGACCGTGGGAAAGCTGGTGTTACGCATCGGCCAACTGTGATCGCGGCCCCGCCTCGACGCTCGGGCGACCGGCGGGCATGCGATAGTTTGGGCCGACGGCCTAGCACCCAAGGGACGGATCACCTCATGAAGAAGCTGCTTCTGCTCGTGGGCCTGGCGGCCCTGGCCTACTGGCTGCTGAAGGACCGCATCGGCGGCGATGCCGAGGAGTTCGTGTTCACCGAGGCTCCGCCGGCAACCGACGTCTCGGCCGAGGCGCCGCCCGCCGCCGAGTAGGCGCCGTCGTCGACGATGCCGCTCCGGCTGAGCGAGGAGCTTCGGAGCGGCGTCGATGACCTCTCGCCGGACCTCCGGGCCGCCGCCGAGGCCATGGGCCTCGGCCTGAGGGGTCAGCTCACCTCTTTGAAGCCCGCCCTGACGCGCGTCGAGGACGACCTCGACGCCGTCGAGCTGGTGGAGCTCGACCTCGATCACGAGGGCCCGCCCGACCCGCTGTCGCTGTCGGCGTGCCTGGCGGCCCATCGCGCCTACGTGGGGGCGCGAGGCGACGCCGAGGGGATCAGCGTGGGGGCGCTGGCGATCGGCCGGCTTCTGGTGTGGGCGCAGCGCGCCGCGCTTCTGGGGGCCGCCCCCAAGGTGGTCTGGATCGGCCCCGAGCCACGCTGCCCCGAGGTCGGCGTCGGACAGCATCGTCTGTCGGCGCGCTGCGCCGTCCGCGCCGGCGACACCGTACGTCGCGCGTCGGCCGCGGTGCTGATCACCGCCGAGGGCGGCGCCTCGGCCTCCGTCGGCGGAGCGCCCGAGGACTAGTCCAGGAACTCGCGGAGCTGTTGGCAGCCCCGCGAGGCCTGCAGCTTGGTGAGGGTGCGCGCCTCGATCTGACGGATGCGCTCGCGTGTAACGCCGAAGCGGCGCCCCACCTCCTCGAGCGTGCGCGGCTCCTCCCCCCTGAGCCCGAAGCGCAGCTCCAGCACCTTGCGCTCGCGCTCGCTCAGACAGCTCAGCGCGTCGTCGAGCCCCTCCTTCTGGAGGATGTCCGCGGCGGCGTCCGCCGGCCCCAGCACGTTGTCGTCCTCGACGAGGTCGCCGAGCTGCGAGTCGTCCTCCTCGCCCACCGGCGACTCGAGCGAGATGGGCTCTCGCGCCACCCTCCGGATCTCGCGCACCCGCTCTGGCGACATCTCGAGCTCGTGGGCGAGTTCCTCGACCGTGGGCTCGCGACCCAGGTCCTGAAGCAACTGGCGCTGCACCCGGCTGAGGCGGTTGATGGTCTCGACCATGTGGACCGGAACCCGGATGGTGCGCGCCTGGTCGGCGATCGCCCGGGTGATGGCCTGCCGGATCCACCACGTGGCGTAGGTACTGAACTTGTACCCACGCCGGTAGTCGAACTTCTCGACCGCGCGGATGAGCCCGAGGTTCCCCTCCTGGATGAGGTCCAGAAACGAAAGACCTCGGCCGCCGTAGCGCTTGGCGACCGACACGACCAGCCGCAGGTTCGCCTCGATGAGCGCCGACTTGGCGGACATGTCGTTGCGCTCGATGCGCTTGGCCAGCGACACCTCCTCCGCCGCGGTCAGCAGCGGCACGCGGCCGATGTCGCGGAGGTACATGCGCACGGGGTCGCTGGAGGGCGTCTGGACGGCGAGGTCCAGCCGAGGGGCGGGCGTCGACGGGGGCTCCGAGCCCTCGCCCAGCACCTCGACGTTCAGCTCGGCCAGCAGCTGAAGCAGGCGCTCCTGCTGGTCCTCGGTGAGGGCCGCCGCCTCCACCACGTCGGCCACGCGCGACAGGGGGACGCCCCCGAGCTCGCGTCCCTCGCGCACCAGGGCCTGAACCGCGTCCAGCCCCGCGACCGACACCTCGGTGGTCATGCGTCTCCTCGCAGCCGCTCGCGGACCTTGGTGAGAAGGTCCAGCACCTTCAGCAAGCCCTCCTCATCGCCCCGCTCCCGAAGCGCGTGGGCCCGCCCCTGGAGCATCTCCTCTTGGAGCCGGAGCGCCGCCTCGTCGAGCTCGTCGGGGCCGGACCCGGGCTCGGCGGCGAGCTGGGCCCGCAGCTCGATGACCAGGCGCGACGACTCCTCGGGCCAGTCCTCCACGGGCACCCCTTGGCGCAGGCGCTGCGCGACCTCGCGATAGGCGGGGTCTCCGAAGGCCGCCTCGGGCAGCGATTCGAGCACCGACCGGGCCCTGTCTCTTATACACATCTGACGCTGCCGACGAAGATTGTCTAGTGTGGTTCTGGGTGGGGGGGGG
>JARFPS010000260.1 GCA_029288175.1 Miltoncostaea sp.
CCCCCCCCCCCCCCCACCACCCCCCCCCCCCCCCCCACCCCCCCACGTCACGGTGTTCGTCGGCAGCGTCAGATGTGTATAAGAGACAGGCGGGAGGCCATCGACAGATCGTCGTCGGCGCCCGACCGTGACCAGAAAGACCCGCGCATGACGTGAGGCATCGACCTCACCCCGCCGCCGGCTTGAGGCCCCGTCGGATCAACTCTCCCCGGAGGCGTCCACCTCGTCGTCCGGCGGGTCCTCATCGAGCGCGGCGGCCAGGAGCTCGGCCACGTGGGAGCCTGTGTGGGCTTCGGTCGGCGAGTAGCCGAGCTCGGCGTAGAAGGCGGGGGCGATCCTGAGGAACGCCTCCGCCACCACAGGGTCGAAATGCGAACCGGCGCTCCTCTGGATCTCGGCCATCGCCGCCTCGAGCGTCCATCCGTCCTTGTAGGGCCGCGGACTGCAGAGGGCGTCGAACACGTCGCAGACCGCGCAGATCCTCCCGGGCAGGGGGATGTCCTCGCCCGAGATGCCGTCGGGGTAGCCGCTTCCGTCGAACTTCTCGTGGTGGGTGCGGGCGATCTGCTCGGCCATCTGCACCAGCTCGCTCTTGGAGTCGGCCAGGATGCCGCTGCCCACCTTCGGATGGGTTCGGATGATCGCCCAACCGTCGTCGTCGAGGGGTCCGTCGTGCAGCAGCACACGGTCGGGAACCCCGATCTTGCCCAGGTCGTGCAGCGCGCTCGCCAGGCGGACGGTCTCGGCTTCGTCCGGGCTGAGCCCCAGCTCGAGCGACAGCGCCTCGCACAGACGGCCCACACGGACCACGTGCTGCCCGGTCTGCTCCTCGCGCCACTCGGCGGCGCGACCCAGTCGCTCGACGATCTCGCGCTGAGCCTCGCGCAGCTCGGCGGTGCGCTCGCGCACCGCCGCCGCGAGCTCCTCGGACCGGCGCTCCTGGCGGCGGCGCAGGCGCGATTCCACCATCGCCCCGCCCACGAGTGTCCCGGTCGCCGCGACCAGCAACGAGGCAAGCGGCACCGCGACGGCGAGCACCACGCCCTGCCCGAACAGCAGCCAGGCGACGCCCACGTAGGCCACCGCGGCGGCCACCGTCACGGCGAGGAGCACCAGGAACCGGCGCGAGAGTCCCGCCACCGCCGGGATGATCGACAGAAGCGCCACCGCGAGCCCGGTGACCCACCAGGGCGGGCTCTGCAGCGGCAGGCCGCGCAGCGCCGTCCAGATCGCGTTCGCCTGGACCTCCGGTCCCGCCATCGGCGTGCTGTCGCTGGTCGGGGTGGGGTGGATGTCCTGGAGTGCCGGGGCGGTCGCGCCGATCACGACGACCTTGTCACGCACCGCCGCGTCGGGCACACGGCCCTCGATCAGGTCGACGAACGAGTGGGTGGGGACGGTCCGGGGTGGCCCCCGGTAGTCGATCCATGCTCCATCCGGGGGGAAGTCCGAGGGACTCAGCACCACGCCACCGGCGCGCTCGGCCGTCACCACGGCCAGCGACCGCAGGCCCCCCACCTCGTAGGGAAACCGCCGGATGACCTCGCCCGAGTCGCTGACGAGGTTGCTCGCTCCGGCCACCGCGCCCGCCGCGGCCAGGTTCTCGTCGCCGCCCAGCACGTTGGTGCTGCCGCCCGCGCCGATCTCGCTCGTTGCGAGGACCACCCCGTCGGCCGCGGCGATTGCGTCATAGAGGGCCAGATCCTCCTCCGGCTCGGTGGCCTCGGTGAACTGGACGTCATAGACGATCGTGCGCGCCCCGGCGGCGGCGAGACGATCGACGGCCTCGGCGTGCAGCGAGCGCGGGAACGGCCACTGGAGGCCGGTGCGCGAGAAGGTGATGTCGTCGATCGCGACCACGGCGACGTCGCTGGGCACGTCCGGCGATCGCAGCTGGAAGCGCGCGTCCACGGTCGCGTTCTCGGCCCGGTCGAGAACGCCGGTCGCCGAGAGGACGCCCCCGACGAGCATCGCCATCAGGGCCACCAGGCCCGCCCACGCGAGCGGCGAGTTCCGGAGCCGCGTCATCGGCGTCGTGCCGTCTCGATCGCGGTGCTGTGGCGGCGTGAGCGCACGAAAACACCATCGATCGCGCGGGCGCGAAAGTTGAGGCGTCCAACGCTTGGCCGGCGGGGGGCCGCGGGAGGGGTGGGGCCGCCGTGCGGCCCTCAGCCGTTCAGCATGAGCTCGAGGATGTGGAAGGCCGCGGCCGACCCGGCCAGCGAGGTGATCTGCCCCGGCCCGTCGAAGGGTGGCGATACCTCCACCACATCTCCACCAACGATGCGCAGCCCCGCGAGGCCGAGGAGGATCCGCCGGGCCTCGGCCGTGGTGGGTCCGCCCGCCACGGGGGTTCCGGTGCCGGGCGCGTAGGCCGGATCGAGGAAGTCCACGTCGAAGGTGATGTAGGCCGGCCGCTCGCCCACGGTCTCCCGCACGACGGTGATCGCCGCGTCGACCCCCTCGCGGTCGATCGCGTCGGCGTCGACGACGCGATAGCCCTTCTTCTCGCCGATACCCGCCGCCCGGATGCCCAACTGCACCGAGCGGGCCGGATCGAGCAAGCCCTCGTCGACGGCCGATTCGAAGATCGATCCGTGCCACGGGCCGTCGAAGATGTCGTAGGTGTCGGTGTGGCTGTCGAAGTGGATCATCGAGAGGGTCCCGTGCGCGCGGGCGTGGGCCCGCAGGAGGGGGAGCGAGATCGTGTGGTCGCCGCCGAGCGTGAGCAGTCGAGCCCCGGCGTCGAGGATCGTCGACGCGTCGTTCTCGATGGCCCGCAGCGACTGATCCATGTCGCCCGGCAGGAGAAGGCTGTCGCCGTAGTCGACGACCCGGCGACCCTCGAACCAGCCCAGCGGGCAGACCTGGCCGAACTGGTAGACCGACATCTCGCGCAGGGCGCGGGGGCCGAAGCGGGTTCCGCTGCGGTTCGAGACGCCGAGGTCGAGCGGCGCGCCGAGCACCGCGGCGGCGGCGCCGTCGAGGTCGCGCGTGAAGGGCCGGCGCATGAAGCCGAGCGGACCAGCGTACGGCAGATGGCCGCCCTGGGCCGCGAAGCCATCGATATCGAAGTCGGTCATGGCCGCCCACCTCCGTGTACGTCGCTGCGCGGGTCCCACGCTACCGAGGACCCCGCGAGCGTGAGCCGATCCGGTCGCCTGCGACGGGCGAGCGGCCGCCGCCCGGGCAGGTACGCGCGGACTCGTTGCCCCATTCCGCGCACCACCACCGATCGAGGCCCGGGCGTGGGCAGCCATGTCTCGGAGCGCCTCGCTGTGGGAGGGTGGAGCCCACGCCGGGAGGCGCCTCCCGTTTCGGCAGCCCACGCCGAGAGAGGTCTGTCCGTGAGCACATCGCCAGGTTCGTCCCATCTGGCTCGCTGGCGCGCCCGACTGGTGTCGGTCGAGGCGGCGGCCCTCTCGGGAGTCCTGTTCGCCGTGCTCTACCTCGGCTCGCTGCTGCTCGGCCGGGAGGGGGTCGCCGGGTTCGACGAGGACCCCTCCCAGGTCGCCGACCGGATCGCCGCGGGCGAGGGGCGGGACGAGCTGCTCACCGGGTACGTGCTGGCACCCTTCGCGGCGATCGCGTTCGTCTGGTTCGTCGCGGTGGTGCGGCGTCGGATTCCCGCCGATGAGCGCTTCGTCACGACGGTCTTCATCGGAGGCAGCACGATCTTCGTCGCCCTCTACCTCACCGCGATGTCGGTGGTGGCCGGGCCGCACTACGTCGAGTCCCAGCAGGATGTCTCGTTCCTTGAGCCCCAGACACTGCTTTCCCTCCAAGCGGTGACCTACGGGCTGTTGTTCGTCGTCGCGCCCCGGATACAGGTCCTCGTGATCCTTGCGGCGACGGCCACCGGGCGCCGGCACGGGGTCATCCCAGGGTGGCTCGTCGTGGTCAGCTACCTGATCGCGGGGATCCAGCTGATCAACTTCACCCTTTTCGAGCCGCTGTTGTTCCTGTTCCCGCTGTGGGTCGCGACCGTCGGTCTGGTGCTGGTCCGCCACCGCCGGCTGGAGCCCAGGTCACCGGCGGTCGGCCTCGACGCGACGTGAGACGCGCGAGCTGCCCGCGGAAGCCCCCGGCACAGAGATCGGCAGCTCCATGACGCCGACCCATTCCCAGAGCCCCGGCCTGCTGACCCGCGTGCGACGCCTGCGAACTCAGGCAGTCCGAGAACCCTCACGGGCCCATGCAGGGATCGAACCTGTGACCGTGGGACACGGAGTCGCTTCGGACGGTTCCCGCGGGTGTCCGCTGGTGGCCCGGAACCGCTTCAACAGGGCGATCTCGTAGGTCCTTAGGGGGATGTGGTTCCCACCGGATTCCGGGGGTCCCGTTGACCTCGGCCTGTGGCCGACAGAGAGCGCACGATGCGTGCTCGTGGGCTCCCTCAGGAGGGCGCCGGGCTCTCTCGGCTAGCAGGGTACGCCGATAGGGGCCGCCTCCAAGGTGGCCAACAACGAGGCCCGGACTCCATCGGCCCCGTCGACCCAGGGGGGCACGAACACCTGGATCTCGTGGGTCGCGCTGTTGAGGAATCCCGGCACCCCCGCCGGGATGCCGCAGAAGCGTCGCCGATCCGAATGCTCCCGGAGATAGGTCAGGTCGACTCCCGCCTCCGCCGGCACCTCCAGGCCGGCCTCGGGGGGGCTCTCGTACCGGCACGTGAACGTCCCGCTGGTGTTCGGATCGGTGCGGAAAGGGTTGACGAGTCTGTGCTCCACCAGCTTCACCGCAACGTCACCGATCTTCAGGCCCGTCGGGCAGAGTGCCGAGGAGACGTTCCCCAGCGGGGTCTCAGGCGGCGTGGGAGCCGGGGTCGGGATGGACGGCTGGTCGGCAAGACAGTTGCGGACACGTTTGGCGATTTGTCGGCCGGTGCCTGCCAGCGTGCTGAATCTCTTGAGCGCCCTCTTCTTCGCGGTGCGCCCGCGCTCGCCCCGCTTGACGGCGGCAATCAGCGTCCGGGTCGTGGCCGCGCGCTTGAGCGCGTTGTTGGCGTGTTCGAGGAGCTCGGCGCTGCAGGGGCGGCCCGCCGCCTCGGCCTCCTCGGCACGGCGCTTGATCTGCAGCGCATCGTCGCGATAGACGACCACGAGCTCCTCCAAGAACACCAGCCGGCTTCGGCGCTCGCTCGGCCGAATCCGCCGGCCAAGCGGCTTCTGGGCGCGGCGCATCGCGCCCGTGATCGTCGGAAGGCGCCGCGAGTAGGTGGTCCAGAGCTCCGACGGCTCACCCCCGGCCGGATACGTGCTGGGCAGTGTGCCGATGACCTTCTTCGCGGCGCTGTCGGCGGCCCGGGAGCGCTTCCGGTCCCGCTTCACGCGCGGGGTCTGGGGCGCGGTGGCCGGAAGCGGCCGCCGCGGCTGGCGCACCTGTTGAAGGTCCTTCGCCAGCTGCCATTTCGCGCGCTGCGCGAGCCGCTTCGCGAGCGCCCTGTGCGCTCCGAGTCCATTGAGAACAGACGCCTTGGCCTTTGGGCGATCCCAGCGACGGCTGGCTGCCTCCTTCGAGAGACCTTGGAGGCTGTCAGCCGCGTTCCTGATGGTGATCAAGGCGACGGCGCGCTGACGCACCGCTTCAAGCCAGGCCGAGGCCGTGCGCGCCCCTCTGGCTCGGCGCTCCCACGTTCGGGCGCGCAGGTCTACGTCGTCCGCCACCTCAAGAAGCGCCCTGCTCGTCTTCGCGTAGTGGACCCATTGGTAGCAGTCCACCTCGCTGCCGAAGTCCGTATCCCCCTCGCAATAGTGATCAACGCTCGGACTCTCCGGAAACGCCCCGAGGGTAATCTGCGGCAGCGCGAGGACAAGCGCGGCCGGCAGCGTGACGAGGAGCAGGGCGACGAGCCGTCTGCGCACGGGGCCGAGCATGCGGCCATTCTTCGACCGTCTGCGCGGGGGACGCATCGGCGGTTGGGCGGTCGGGGGTGCGGCCCGCTACGCGCCCTCGCCGCGGAGACTCCGCACGCTCCCCGACATGCGAAGCGCCTGAGGCAGTCCCACCGCTCATGGGCCGTACAGGGATCGAACCTGTGACCTTGGGATTAAGAGTCCCCTGCTCTACCAGCTGAGCTAACGGCCCGCGGGCACGTTAGCAAGGCCGGGTCGGCCGAAGAACTGGTCGAACGGGGGTCGTTCAGCCCCCGTCGGGAGCCGGCTCGGCACCGGCCGGGGGCCCGCCGCCGCCCGAGTCGAGCTGCTCGATGGCCTGGCGCACCGCCGGAGCGTCCGGCGAATCGGGCGAGAGTTGCAGGTAGCGCTGGTAGGACAACCGTGCGAGAGGGAACCGCCCGACGTTCGCGGCCAGCTGCCCCAGCGTCAGAAAGGCGTCCGCGTCCTTGGGGTTGGCTCTGGTGTAGGTCTGCACGGCCTCGACCGCCGCGTCCGGATCGCCGGTCTGGATGTGGAATCCGACCAGCGTGGAGACCCGGTTGAAGTTCTTCGGATCGAGCTCGACGGCCATGCGCTCGGCCTCGATGGCGTCCTCGAAGTTCTGGCCGGCGGCGTGGGCGGAGGCCAGTTCCTCCCAGGCCTCGGGGTCCTGCGGGTTCTCGGCCACCAGCTCCTCGGCCGGCCCGATCAGGTCGTTCTGACCGCCGGTGCCGCCGCCGAAGATGATGAAGAAGAGGATGATCGGGAAGATCCCGACGAACGCGATCGAGGTGAGGATCGCGCCCACCTGAACCATGCGCTTGGTGCGCTTCTGGTCGAGGAGCACCCAGCGAAGCTAGCACAGCCGGCGACGAGCGCCCGCTGCGCGGGTGAGCGTCTTTTCCCGGTCCAGATGCAGGGTCTCGCCGCCCTCGGCAAGGGTCTCGCCGTCGACCATGACCAGGTCGACGCTGGCCGCCGCGGCCAGCACGGCGGCGACCGGATCCTCCGTTCCCTCGGGGGGTGCCACGGCAATCAGGTCGGCGCGCTTGCCGGGGGTGATGCTGCCGATGGACCCGTCGAGGCCGAGCGCCCGGGCCCCCTCGATGGTGGCCAGCGCGAGCAGGTCGCCGGGGTCGGTCTCAGCGCCGTGCATCGCCGCGGCCGCGCGCGCCTCGGCGCGCAGATCGTACGTGCCGCCCGACGCCGGGCTGTCCGATCCCAACCCGACCGTCACGCCGCCCTCGCGCAGGGCGCGCAGCGGCATGCGCCCGCAGCCGAGACCGAGGTTCGACAGCGGGCAGTGGACCGCCGCCACGCCGGCTTTCGCCATCGCGGCGATCTCGGCGTCGCCGACCTCGACGCAGTGGGCGGCGAGCAGCCCCTGACGCAGGGCTCCGGCCGCGGCCAGGCGCGCCACCGTGCCGGCGGCGGGAGCCCCGTCCCACCGCGGCGGCACGAACCCCATCGGCTCGTAGGCCTCGAAGAGCGGGCCGTCGCCCTCGCGCATCAGGCGCAACTCGTCGGCGGATTCGGCCAGGTGGGTGGACCAGGGACGACCGGACAGGCCGGGTCGCGCGGCGAGCGCCGCCCAGTGGTCGGGCCCGACGGTGTAGGGGGCGTGAGGGGAGAGCCCCACCGTCACGCGGCGACCAGCCCGTTCGGCGAGCGCCTCCACCCGCCGCTCGAATGTCCGCGCGGCCTCGTCGGCCGCAGGACCCGCGGGCGCGCCGAACGTCTCGAGGTGGACCACCCCGCGCAGGCCCGCGGCCTCGAGCGCCGCGATGCCGGCCCCGGTCGGGCCGTTGTCGGCGACGGTCGTGGTTCCCGCCAGCGTCAGTGCCAGGGCGGCAAGTCCTGCCGCCAGTGCGTGGTCGTCCTCCTCCATGCGGGCGCGCCTCGGCAGGAAGTCGGACAGCCAGGCGCCGAACGACGAGGCCGGTCGGTCGAGTGGCAGCAGGGCCCACTCCGTGTGGCAATGGGCGTCGACGAGCCCCGGCAGGAGCGTCCGACCCGACAGGTCGCGCACGGGAAGGCCGGGGTGAGCGGCCTCGACGGTGGCCGACGGGCCGACGGCCACAATGGCACCGTCGCGGACGACCACCGCCCCGTCGTGCAGCGGCGGGCCCTCGACGGGCAGCACCCAGGTCGCGCGCAGGATGCGCGCGGACGAGCCGTCTTCTACTTCGAGTCCTCGTCGCTGCGAGACGAGGCCGACAGGGCCTCCGGCTCGCGCGGCTCGTCCTCGGGCTCACCGGTGATGCCGGCTTTGAACTCGCGGGCGCTCGATCCCAGGCTGCGACCGATCTCCGGCAGGCGCTTGGCGCCGAAGACGACCAGCAGGATGACGAGAACGAGGACCAGTTCGAGGGGGCCAACGCCGAACGGCATGAAGCCCTCCTTTTGGGCGTTGAGCGGGACGGTCGTTCGGAGCGATCACGTTAGCATGGCCCGGTGGCACCGCCGTCCCGTGTCCGGTCGGGTGCACAGCGCCTCGATCTCATCGCCGCCTCGTGGGGCGGGCTGATCGGCTCCATCGGCCTGATGGTCGCCGGCGGCCGCGACTGGCCTCTGCGCCTCGGGGTCACGGCCGCCGCGTTCCTCATCGGGGGCATCGTCGCCAGCGCGCGGGTCGGGCGCGGCATCGTGCGCCACTCGATGGCCATGGTGGTCGCGGCCTACGTGATCCATGCCGCCTTCGTCGCCCTTGCGGCGATCATCGATCGCTCCGGCGGCCCGGGCGCGCCGGAGCTCGTTCCGAACGGCGACGGGGGGGACTGGATCATCGTGCTGGGCTGGTCGCTGGGCTTCGCGCTGGCCGGGGGCGGCCTGGCCAAGCTGATGACCCGCCCGCGCCGCCCCGTCGGGCGCTTCGGATCGCGGTAGCCAAGCGGGGTCCCGACCGGCATCGGACCGCTACGATGGGTCCGATGCCTGAGAGAGCCTTCCAGGTCGACGCCGACGAGGAGCTGCACGGCGCGATCGCCGACGCGCAGCGTGAGGGGCGGCTGCCTCCGGTGCGGCTCGGCGATCGCCTGATCGGTGCCGGCACCGACGAAGGTCTGGACTTCGTCGAGGTCTCCGGTGACGAGCTTCGGCAGCTCGTCGCGGGTCGTCGCCTGCCTCGGTGGGTGGCCGCCAAGAACCCGCTGTCGGGAGGGTACGTCGAGACCCGCGCGCTGATGCGCGACCAGGAGCTGGTGACGGTGTGCGAGGAGGCCGCCTGCCCGAACATCGGCCAGTGCTGGGGCCGTGGAACCGCGACGTTCATGATCGGCGGAAGCCACTGCACGCGCGGGTGCGGCTTTTGCAATGTGATTACAGCTCGCCCGCTCGGACCGCCGGATCCCGACGAGCCCCGGCGCATCGCGGACGCCGCCGCCCACATGGGGCTGTCGTTCGTGGTGGTGACCGCGGTGGCGCGCGACGATCTGCCGGACGGTGGGGCGGAGCACTTCGCCGCCACGGTCGCCGCGCTTCGCGAGCGCCTTCCGGAAGCGCGCGTGGAGATCCTGGTCCCGGACTTCCGGGGCTCGTGGGACGCGCTCGACATCGTCGTGGGCGCCGCGCCCGACGTGCTCAACCACAACACCGAGACGGTGCCGCGCCTGTACTCGACCGTGCGCCCGGGGGCGCGCTACGAGCGGACGCTGGAGCTGCTGGCCCGCGCGCGCGCGTCGGGCATGCGCACCAAGAGCGGCATCATGGTCGGGCTGGGCGAATCGCTCGACGAGATCAGGGCCGTCTTCGCCGATCTCGCCGCGGTGGGGTGCGAACTGGTCACCGTGGGGCAGTACCTGAGGCCGACCAATCACCACCTTCCCGTGGTGCGCTACTACGCGCCGGCCGAGTATCCCGCGCTGGCGGACATGGGGCGGGAGTGCGGCCTGGCCCACGTGGAGGCCGGTCCCCTGGTGCGCTCCTCGTTCGAGGCGGACCGCGTCGCCGACGCCGTCGGCGAGCCGTTCATCGGGGCCGCCGAAGCATCTCAAGTGGCCTAGGGCCCGGCCGATACCACTGGCGAGTCGGGGGTCGGACCCCACTCGGTCACGGACGGCGGTCGACGGCAAGGATGGCCATGAAGGGCTACCGCACCAAGCGCATTCCCCTGCCGGGAGGCAGGGTCATCGAGATCGTCCTCTTCGCCGACGAGGGCGAGGAGCACCCCCCGGAGGACGACCTGCTCGACGTCCTCGACATCGACCCGCCCCGAGGCACGACGGCATATCCGATGAACCACTGTCCCGAGTGCCACAGCGACCTGGTCTATCCGGTCGCCTGGGAGGAGAGCGCCGAGGACTGCTGGCTCATCGAGCGCCGATGCCCGAACTGCGAGTGGCGCGAGACGGACGAGTTCCACCAGACCGAGGTCGAGGAGTTCGACGACGCGCTGAACGACGGCACGGAGGATCTGCTCGCCTCGCTGCGACAGTTCTCGCGCGCGAACATGGAGTCCGACGTCGAGAAGATGATCACCGCCCTCGACGGCGACCACATCCACCCGATGGATTTCTAGGCGGGCGTCGTCAGCCCAGGTTCGCTGGTAGCCTCAGCCGGGTGAGGGAGATCTCCGCCGGCGAGGCCCGGGACATACTGGCCGCGGGTGGTGCCACGCTCATCGACGTTCGCGAGGAGCGGGAGCACGCCGCCAACCGCGTCGCCGATTCCGTGCTCATCCCCATGAGCGAGTTCGTCGACCGCGTCGATGAGGTCCCCGGCGAGGGTGCCGTCATCCTGATCTGCCGCAGCGGCAGCCGCAGCGCCCGCGTGGGCGAGTGGCTCGAATCGAACGCCGACGTCGACGAGGTCATCAACCTCGAGGGCGGCATCATCGCGTGGGCGGCGCAGGGACTTCCCTACGAGGGCGACGCCCCGGGCTGATCCTCCGTGGCCGCGCCGCGCCCCGTGGCGGCCGTGCCCGGGCCTCTAGAAGCGCTTCACGACCCGATAGGCCGTGTCGCGCTGCACGGCGCGGCGCCCGGTCGCCTCGATGGCCGAAACCATCCGCTCGCTGTCCAGCCGGAAGGCGGTGCCCGCGGCGCGCACGACGTTCTCCTCGATCATGATCGAGCCCATGTCGTCGCAGCCGAACTCCAGGGCCAGCTGGCCGATGCGCAGCCCCTGCGTCACCCACGACGACTGGAAGTGCGGCACGTTGTCGAGGTAGAGCCGGCTGACGGCGAGCATCATCAGATAGTCGGCCGCGGTCGTATGCGCGTGGTCGTCGCCGCGCGCGCTTCCGCCGCCCGACTGATAGCTCCAGCAGACGAAGGCGCGGAAGCCGGCCGTCTCGTCCTGCACCTCGCGGAGGCGGCGCAGGTGCTCCACCCGGTCCTCCCAGGTGTCGACCGTGCCGTACATCATGGTGGCCGAGGCCGAGAGCCCGGCGAGGTGCGCCGTGCGCATCACGCCCAGCCACTCGTCGCTCATGATCTTCTTGGGCGCGATCTCGAGCCGCACCCGGTCGACCAGGATCTCCGCGCCGCCGCCCGGGATGGAGTCGAGTCCCGCCGCGGCCAGCCGGCGAAGCGTCTCCTCCAGATCGATGCGCGAGAAATGCGCGATGTGGAGGATCTCCGAGGGCGAGAGCGCGTGCAGGTGAATGGGGTACCGCGCCTTGATGTCGCGGAACAGGTCCTCGTACCACTCGATGCGGAGCCCGGGATGGTGCCCGCCCTGGAGCAGCAGGGCCGTGCCGCCGAGCGCGAGGGTCTCCTCGATCTTCCGGAAGATGACCCGCTTGGGGAGCACATAGCCCTCGGGGTCGCGCGGCAGCCGGTAGAAGGCGCAGAAGTCGCAGTCGGTGACGCAGAAGTTGGTGTAGTTGACGTTCCGGTCGATGATGAACGTGGCCTCGTCCGGATTGCTGTGACGGTCGCGAGCGCGCGCGGCCGCGGCGCCCACCGTGACCAGGTCCCGCGAGGCGA
Organism: Miltoncostaea sp.; assembly: GCA_029288175.1. Classification (GTDB taxonomy): domain Bacteria; phylum Actinomycetota; class Thermoleophilia; order Miltoncostaeales; family Miltoncostaeaceae; genus JARFPS01. Next base: position 11,804 of record JARFPS010000260.1, read on the forward strand.
GCAGATCCAGCGCGTCGCGCTCGGACAACCGCTCGCCGGCGTCGGCGCGCTCGATGATCTCGTCGATGTCCGGAGGCGCGAGGGTCGTCATCGGACAAATCCTACGCGGTGTGGCTCGGCCGGAGACCTCAACAGGCCCGCGCCGGCCGCCGCCTCGAGAAAGCGCGCCAGCCCCTCTCGCTCGTCCGGGCCGAAGTCGTAGTGCAGTCGCGCCAGGTAGTCCCTCACGAACTCCGGCGTGAACCGGAAGCGGCGACTGGCCGCCTCCACGACGACGGCCGGCTCCGCCGAGTATCCGGTCCGCGCGCCCTGGATCAGCTCCGCGAGGGCGGACAGCTCGTGCGGGCGATCGCGGGCCACCTCGGCGCGAGCGGCCCACACCGCGAACACCATCGGCTGACCGGTCAGGGCGTGCCACCTCTCGGCCAGGTCCGTGTGGAAGAACCCCAGTCGCTCGCGGAGGCCGAACAGCGCCTCATCGCCGATGAGGAGCACACCGTCATGGCTGCGCAGCGCCGTCCGGGGATCGGTCGTCAGCAGCTCGAAAGGGGGCCGGTCCGGGCCCAGCAGCAGGCGCAGCAGCGTCACCGACGTGGCGCTGTCCGGCGTGACGGCGATGGTCTCGACCTCGTCGAAGGGGACGTTGCTGAACAGCTGGATGCTGTCGACCGCACCCCGGGCGGTGACCGACGAGACCGGCAGGAGGGTGAGCAGGTCGGAGTTGCGGGCGTAGGCGATGCTCGAGACCGCCGACACATCGAGCTCGCCCGCCAGCAGCGCGTTGTTGAGGGTGGTCGGTGGACCGTCCAAGAACTCGATACCGTGCTGCGCGCGCTCGAGCCCGTGGTAGATGGGGTACATGTTCAGGGCCGCGATGCGCCCCACCCGCAGCGGCGCGCTCACCGCTCCACCGCCCGTGCTCCGACGGCCGTGGCCAGGTGGTTCGGGTCGCTGCGGTCATCGTCGGGCAGCTGCCACTCATCGGCGCCGAAGGCCACCGCGACCTGGCAGGCGGCCGGACCCAGCCGACGCCAGTGTGGCCGCACCCGGACATCGCCGGGGAGGGCCGCTCGCGCGGCGCGGACCACCCCGAGATCCTCGACCCCCCAGGAGCCGGGGCGCCGGTCGTCGCCCTCGCCCGGCACGGGACACACCGCGCGGAGCAGCCCGGTCTCGCGAGCGAGCTCGCCGAGCGCCAGCAGCCGATCGACGACGAGCTCGGGGTCCGTGCCCGCCCCGTAGGCCAATGCGGCCTCGCTGCCCCTCCCGGATGCGTGCGCGGCCCGATGGTCCTCGATCGAGCCCTCCTCGTCGCCGTCCCGCAACCGGTCGTCGGGGCTCGGCCCCCGGCCGTAGGCCACCACCGCGTCCGACACCCCGCCCAGGGCGGTGACGCCCTCGCCCCGGACCAGCGCGATCAGGACGTCCCGACCCGGCACGCCGCTCACGCGTACCGGTCCACGAGGCTGTCGGCGATCAGGCGCAGGGCGTCCCGGTCGGCCCCGCCCAACGGCCCCTCGAGCGCACGCCGCGCGTCGTCCACGAACCCCAGCGCCCGCTCCCGTGCCTGCGCCAGCCCCGCGTGGGCCGCGAGCCGGTCGCAGAGCGTCGCGACATCGTCCTCGGAGCGAGCCGCCGCCAGGAGCGGTCGGAGCGCGGGTTCCTCGCGAAGCGCGAGGATCACCGGCAGCGTCACGGTGCCGTCCATCAGATCCGTCCCGCGGCGCTTTCCGGTCACCTCCGGGGCGCCCGCCAGGTCGAGGATGTCGTCGAAGATCTGGAACGCCATCCCCACGTTCTGGCCGAACGCGCCCAGGCGCTCGGCGGCCTCGTCGGGTGAGCCCGCCACCAGGGCGCCCAGTCGGCACGCGCACGAGAAGAGCGCGGCGGTCTTTCGGCGGCACCGGTCGAGGTAGTCGCGCTCGGCGAGGTCCAGATCGTGAGCGGCCCGGTTCTGGTCCATCTCGCCCATCGAAAGGTCCAGCGCGGCGCCCGCAAGGGTCTGGACCGCGGCGGCGCTGCCGGTCCGGGTCAGCTCGGCGAACGCCCGCGCGAACAGGAAGTCGCCCGCTTGGACGGCCACCTCGGCCCCCTCGGCGGCCGCCACGGTGGGCCGGCCGCGCCGCATCGTCGCGCCGTCGATGAGATCGTCGTGCACCAGCGTGGCCATGTGCACCAGCTCGACCGAGGCCGCCGCCGACAGCACGGCCTCGCTCTCCACGCGGTCCTGGGGCGCCGAGCAGAACACCAGCAGCGGGCGCACGCGCTTGCCGCCGGCGGCCAGGGTGTCGGCCGCCGGTCGGGCCACCTCGGGCACGCTGCCGTCGACCGCCGACTCGAGGCGTTCCTCGCAGGCGGCGAGCAGTCGCGCCTGCGGCAGGGCGAGCTCCGCGATGCCGGCCGACTGTCCTACGGTCGCACCCGCCCGTGATGGAGGGCCACGATGCCCCCGGCGAAGGTGCGCCAGCGCACGTCGCCGAGGCCCGCTCCGGCGAGGCGGGCCGCCAGCTCCGGAGGGGCGGGAAAGCGCCGCACCGACGCCGGCAGGTAGCGATACGCGTCGGCGTCGCGTCCGAGAAGCGCGCCGAGGCGGGGTACGAGGCGATCGAACCACACCCCGTAGAAGCGCTGCAGGTGGGCGGGCACGGTGATCTCGAGCACGACCACGCGACCCCCGGGGCGGACCACCCGGGCCATCTCGTGAAGACCGCCGTCCAGGTCCACGACGTTGCGGATGCCGAACGCCACCGTGGCGGCGTCGAACGCATCGTCGGGATGGTCGAGGTTCATGACGTCCCCGACCTCGAAGCGCAGCCCGGGGCGATCGCCGGCCTTCTCGTCGGCCCGGGCGATCATCCTCTCCGAGAAATCGATCCCCACGACCTCGCCGCCCGGCGTGCGGTCGGCGAGGTCGAAGGCCAGGTCGCCCGTGCCGGTGCAGCAGTCGAGGGCGCGGTCGCCCGCCGCCAGGTCGGCGGCCGCCGCGGCCGCCCGGCGCCAGGCGCGATCGCGGCCGGCGGTCATCAGCCGGTTCATCAGGTCGTAGCGCGGTGCGATGCGGTCGAACATCGCTCTGACGTCCGCGGGTGCGAGGCGGCCCGAGGCGGCGTCGCTGACGGGCGCGCTCATCGGGCGGCCGGTTCCACCGGCGCCTCGCCCCATCGCAGGAGCAGGCTGTGCGACACGCCGATGGCGTCGAGCGCCTTGCCCACGACGAAGTCGATCAGGTCGTCCATGCCTCCCGGAAGGCCATAGAAGCCGGGGCTCGCGGGCATCACCATGGCGCCGGCGCGGGTGACCGAGGCCATGTTCTCGATGGCGATCAGCGACAGCGGCGTCTCGCGTGTCACCAGCACCAGGGGCCGTCGCTCCTTCAGGGCCACGTCGGCGGCGCGATGGATCAGGTTGGCGGCGGTGCCGTGCGCGATCGCCCCGAGGCTCGACCCCGAGCACGGGAGCACCAGCACGCCACCCGCGCGAGCCGATCCCGATGCGAACGGGCTGGTCATGTCGTGGAGGTCGAGCAGCGTGACCTGTCCCGGCGACCCGTGCGCCTCGACGAATCGCTCCACCACCTCGCCGGGGTCGCCCGGGCGCTCGGGCCCGCGCCCGAGCAGCTCGTGCGAGATGACGTGCGCCCCGCTGTGGGAGACACACAAGCCCACGTCGCACCCGGCCGCGCAGAGCGCCGACAGCGCCCGCGCCGCATAGGGGGCGCCGCTCGCGCCGGTGACCCCGAGAAAGACCCTCATGTGGCGATCGTAGCGCCGGTCCGGGGGACGGGTGACCCCCTGCGGCGGGCCGAGGGCGCTATCTGAACTCGGTGCCGAGCCCGTTCAGGAAGACCGCGAGCTCCTGGTACTCCTGGTCCGTGAAGTTCGGATAGGCCGGCATTGTCGATCCCGGCGTGGTCGACCGGGGATCGATCAGGTGGTCGATCTGCCACTGGATGGTCCGGCCCTTCTCGCCTTCGTTGGTGAGGTTGGGTCCGGGGCCCGGCGCTCCGACGTCCTTGATGGCGTGGCACGCCGTGCAGCCGTTGGCCAGATAGAGCTCGAGACCCGCTTCCGCCTCGGGGGTGAGGTTCTCCAGCTCGATGCCGGTCTCGGCGCCCGGCGACTCGGCGCCGAGGTGCGTGAGGTAGCCGAGGAAGAAGATCACCATGACGCCCGAGGTGAGCGCGATCGGCCGGCGCCAGATGCGCCGCTCGGGCCCGCGGTCGATGAACGGGGTGATGAGCAGCAGCACCATCAGAACGTTCGGGACGATGAACGTCGCCATGATCACCGGGGTGAGCGCGTTCTCGTTCTTGAAGATCTTCAGCAGCTCGAAGAGGAAGAAGAAGTACCACTCGGGCCGCGGGACGAAGTCGGTGGTGGCGGGGTTGACCGGCTCGCCGACCGGGATCGGCGCCCAGATCGCCAGGAAGATGACGAAGCCGATGGCGAAGGTCGCCACGACGAGGTCCTTGTAGACCGCGTAGGGAAAGAACGGCTTCCCCTGCGCCTTGGCGAGCGCGTAATCGCGCTTGTATGCCTCTTGCTCGCCCTTGTTCATGACACGTCCTTGCTGGGCCAGGACTGCGGCGGCTCAAACGAGGGCGAGGCGGGCACCGGCTCGCGCCCGGCGGGCGTGCGGGCCCGCATGCGCTCGCGCTCGGCCTCCTCCTCGCGGGCGGCCCGGAAGCGGCGCTTGGCCCACGGGGGCTCCGCGATGCCGAGCTTGGTGATGAGGAGCAGGTGCAGCGCGATGAAGGTGGCGATGCCCCCGGGGATCACCAGCATGTGGATCGCGTAGAAACGGCTGAGCGTGTTGGGGCCGAACTCCGGTCCCGCGCGGAGGATGTCGGCGACGAAGGGGCCGAGCACCGGGGCGCTCGCGGTGATGTTCACCGCGACGACCGTGGCCCAGTAGGCCTTCTGGTCCCAGACCAGCAGGTAGCCCGTCAGGCCCATGAACATGGTCATGAACATCAGGATGACGCCGGTCACCCAGGTCAGCTCCCGCGGGTACTTGTAGGCGCCCCAGAAGAACACGCGCGCCATGTGCAGGAACACCACGACGATCATGGCGCTGGCGCCCCAACGGTGCATGCCGCGCACCAGGGAGCCCCACGTCGCGTCGTTGGTGATGAACTGGATGCTCTGGAACGCCGTGTTCGGGTCGGGCTTGTAGTACATGGCCAGCACGATGCCGGTGATGGCCTGGAGCCCGAACAGCGCCATTGCCGTGAAGCCCAGCGTCTGGAACCAGCTCGTCTCGCCGGGGACGTTGCGGAACAGGAACCACTTGTGCCCGGTGACCAGACCGCTGCGCTCGTCGACGTAGTCGCCGGTCTTCTCGATGGCCCCCTTCATGGCGCCCTTGGGGGCGATGTCCTCCGCTCCGACCGCGGCGCCCTCGCCGTCGGGCGACGGCGTCTGGGTCTCGATGTCCTGTGTGCTCATCCTGGGCCTCGCCTAGAACGGGTAGAGGTTGGAGAGCGCGCCAGTGACCGGCTCGCCGGGGCCGTGAAGTCGGTAGGGCTGGAGCTCGTCGTCGACCGAGAACGGCACGCCCACCATCAGGCGGTCCTCGTCGGACGCGTCGGCGAGCCCGGCGGGGTCGCTGCGACGGGCGACCTGCTGGCCGTCCGGCGTCACGACCATCCAGTCGAAACGGTCGAGCGGGCGGGCGGGCGGTCCGGCGGTGACGATGCCCTCGGAGTCGTAGGCGCCGCCGTGGCACGGGCACGCGTAGCCGTCGCTGCCCGAGTTGTAGGTCACCGGGCAGCCGAGGTGCGTGCAGCGGTTCCACAGCATCGCCAGCTCCTCGCCGCGCCGGCGGACGAAGACGCGCCGGTCGGACTCGGGTGCGGGGCCGGATACCGCGATGGAGCTCGTCTCCTCCTCGGGGAACTGGCTCAACGGGCCGATGTCCACCCACTGGGCCGGCTCGTCCTTGAGGGAGTCGGCGACGGCGAAGCCCACCACGGGCACCAGGATGGCCCCGGTCATGACCGCACCGGTCGCGATCGCCACGCCGCTGAGGAACTTGGTGCGGGTGATGAACGCGGGGTCGGCGTGCGGATCGTTCTCTTCGACGGGATCGTGAGCACGTGGGCCGACATAGCGGCCGCCGTTCGTCCCGTCCGGATCCTGTTGGCTCGTCACGCGCTCCCCCTACCGAGGGGCACCACGCCCCAGGGCTGCCGGGGATTCAACCCGACGGCAGGCCTCGATTCAACGGCTGTGCGCAGGGCAAGTGTCCTTTGCGGCGCTCATTCGGAGCCCCCGCGCCCCGTCTCGATGCCGAATTCGTGCCATCGGCGATCGACCCGCGAGCGGATCTCCTCGCTCATGGTGATCTCTTGTGGCCACGGCCGCACGATGCCCTCTCCCGGCCACTTCCGCGTTGCGTCGAAGCCGACCTTGGCGCCCAGGGCGAAGTGGGGCGCGGCGTGGTCCAGCGCGTCCACCGGCCCCTCGGTGAGCAGCATGTCCCGTCCGGCGTCCACGTTCGAGAAGGCGCGGAAGGCCACATCGGACAGGTCGTGCACGTCCACGTCGGCGTCCACCACCACCACGCACCGGGTCAGGGACAACAGCCCCAGTCCCCAGATCGCGTTCATGAGCTTCTTGGCATGCCCCGGGTAGCGCTTCTCGACCGACACGATGGCGCAGTTGTGGAAGACCCCTTCGAGCGGGAGGTTCATGTCGACGAGGTCGGGCACGGTCGTCCTGATGAGCGGGAGGAAGATCCGCTCGGTGGCCTTGCCGAGGAAGAAGTCCTCCATGGGCGGCTTGCCGACGATCGTCGTGGCGTAGACGGCCTCCCGTCGCATGGACATGCCGGTCACGTGCAGGGTCGGGTAGTCGTCCACCGGGGTGTAGAAGCCCGTGTGGTCGCCGAAGGGTCCCTCGGGCCGCAGGTCGTGAGCGTCGACGTAGCCCTCGATGACGATCTCGCTCTCGGCGGGCACCTCCACGTCGACCGTGCGACAGGGGACCATCCGCACGCTGCGCCCGCCGAGGAAGCCGGCGAACAGCATCTCGTCGATGCCCGGCGGAAGCGGGGCGCTGGCGCTGTAGGTCGTGGCCGGGGCGGTGCCGATGGCGATCGCCACCTCGACCCGCCCTTGCGAGTCGCGCAGGTGGGCGGCCCCGTCCTTGTGGATCTGCCAGTGCATCATCGCCGTGCGCTCGTCGACCACCTGGATGCGGTACATGCCGCAGTAGCGCACGCCGGTGGTGGGGTCCTGGCTGCAGACCAGCGGCAGGGTGATGAAGGGGCCGCCGTCGTCGGGCCAGCAGGTCAGCACCGGAAGGCGCGTCAGGTCGGGTGGGTCGACCCAGACCTCCTGGCACGGCGCCGAGGTGACGTTCTTGGGCGAGAACGAGGCGAGCTGGCGGAGCGTGCCCAGCGCGCGCACCTTGGCGGCGATGCCCTGTGGGGGCTGGAGCTCGAGCAGGTCCGTGATCCGACCCCCGACGGCGTCGAGGCTCTCGGTGTTCAGCGCCATGTTCATGCGCTTCTCGCTGCCGAACTGGTTGATCAGCACGGGAAGCTCGCTGCCGAGCACGTCGTGGAACAGCAGGGCGGGTCCGCCGGCCTTGCTGACGCGGTCGGTGATCTCGGTGATCTCGAGCTCCGGGTCGACCGGGGCCCGGACGTCCACCAGCTCACCCTCCTTGCGGAGGCGATCGATCCAGCTGCGCAGATCGGTGCTCATGCGGTCAGCGCCTCCTTGAGGCCGGGGGTCGGGCCGAGGGTCGCGGCCAGGGTCAGCAGCGGCTCGCCGTCCTCGCCCGCTCCGAGCCCCGCGGTGGCTGTCAGGAAGTCCTCGCGGCGCGCCCGCGCCCCGTTCGCGGAGCCGACGATGGCGGCCACGGTGGCCCTCCAGGCGGGCTCGAGCAGGTCGCGTCGCTCGCGCGCGACGAGCTCCGCGCTTACGGCGATCAGGGCCGACAGGGCCTCGATCACGAACAGATCGCCCGCGGCGGCTACCCGCACCAGGCCGGTGGCGTAGCAGTAGTCGCCCGCCAGGACGCGCTGCCCGGCGTCGTCGATGTCGAGATAGCGGGGCCGCCCGTGGTGCAGCAGGAATCCCTCGAGGATCAGGTCCAAGCCCTCCGCTTCGATCGGCGACAGCGCGGCGTGGGCCAGCGGCGCCAGCAGGGGCTCGGGCGACGGGGCGCGCAGCGATCCGGACAGGCTCGGCTCGGCGAGCAGCGCGTCCCTCACGCCAGGGCCTCCGCGGCCGCCGCCAGCGCGTCGCCCGTGGCGGCCAGGTCGGCCTCGTCGTGGGCGGCGCTGACGAACCACGCTTCGTACTGGGACGGCGGTGGGTAGACCCCGGCATCGAGCAGAGCCCGCGCGAAGGCTCCGAATGCGTCGGTGTCGCTCCGCGTGGCCGATGCGTAGTCGCTCACGGGGCCGTCCTGGAAGAAGGCCGTCATCATCGCCCCCACCCGGTTGATCACCACGGGGGCGCCGCTGGCCAGAACGGCGTCCTCCAGCGCCGCGGAGGTCTGCTCCAGGCGGTCGTAGAAGCCCGGCTCGGCCAGCGCGGCCAGCGTGGCCATGCCTGCCGCGGTGGCCAGCGGATTCCCCGAGAGCGTGCCGGCCTGGTAGCAGGGGCCCTCCGGCGCCAGGTGCTCCATCACGTCTCTCCGCCCCCCGAACGCACCCACGGGCAGTCCGCCGCCGATGATCTTTCCAAGGCACGTGATGTCGGCTCGCACCCCGTAGCGCTCCTGGGCGCCTCCGCGGGCGACGCGGAAGCCGGTCATGACCTCGTCGAAGATCAGCAGCGCCCCGGTGGCGTCGCAGGCGGCGCGAAGGCCCTCGAGGTACCCCGGGGCCGGCGGCACCACGCCCATGTTCCCCGCCACCGGCTCGACGATGATCGCGGCAGCTCCGCGGAGGGCCTCCTCGGCCGCGGCGACGTCGTTGTAGGGGACCAGACGGGTGGCCGCCGTCGCGCCCTCGGGGACCCCCGGGCTGGTGGGCACGCCGAGCGTGGTGGCGCCGCTGCCGGCTTCGGCCAGCATTCCGTCGATCGCGCCGTGGTAGCCGCCCTCGGTCTTCACGATCACCTCGCGGCCGGTGGCGGCCCGGGCGATGCGCAGCGCGCCGGCGACGGCCTCGCCCCCGGAGCTGGTCATGCGCAACAGCTCGATGGACGGCACCGCCTCCACCACCATCTCGGCGAAGACCACCTCGGCCTCGGTCGGCGCGCCGAACGAGGTGCCCCCGGCGAGCGCCTCGCGCACGGCATCGAGCACCGCCGGGTGGGCGTGGCCGAGGATGGCCGGCCCCCAGGTGCCGAGGTAGTCGATGTAGCGGCGGCCGTCGGCGTCCCAGAGGTGGGCGCCCTCGGCGCGCGCGATGAACAGCGGATCCCGGCCGATGGAGCGCATGGCGCGGACCGGCGAGTTGACGCCGCCCACGAGCACCCGGCGCGCCCGGCCGTGCAGGTCGTCGCTGCGGCTCACCGAACCGCCGGGCTCACGCCCGCGTCCAGCGCGGCAGCTCCCCGCCCGACAGCGCGAACTCTTCCCACTCGCGGTACTCGGGGGTGTAGTAGACGAGCCGGATCTTCTTGAACTCCAGCGTGGAGTACAGGACGGCCCGCTGGTCGGGATCGTCCAGGCCGCTGTCGGCGGCGATGGCCTCGATGGTCTCCTCGCAGGCGTCCATGGACGTGGAGTGCACCATCGTGAACAGGTTGTAGGGCCAGTCGGGGTAGGTGGGCCGCCGGTAGCAGTGCGACACGGCCTTGAAGGCGGCCATGCGCGGGCCCAGCTCCTCGAGTCGCTCCTCGGGCACCTTCCACACGGCCATCCCGTTGGCGCCGAAGCCGGCGCGCCGGTGGTTGAGCACCGCTGCGAAGCGCCGCATGTAGGTGCGCTCCGCGAAGGTCTCCGCCGCCCCCAGGATCTCGCCGACCGAGCGTCCGGACTCCTCGGCCCAGACGTCGAAGGGCGCGGAGGTGAGGGGCAGGTCGCGCTGCAGAATCTGGATGAACTCCTTGTCGCGCTCGGTGGGCAGCGCTCCGTCGCCGCGCTGCGGCGCCTTGCGGGGCGCGTCCTCCTTGGCCGTGTTGTCCTGCGAGCCGGTCATGTCGAGCTGGACGTTGATCTTGTAGAGCTTCAGCGTGGGGAGCAGCCGCATCGACTCCGCCCCGCTCGCCTCCTGCAGCTTGTCCACCGTCGCCTCGAGCCCCAGTCGCGACTCGGGCTCCACGGCCACGGTGAACCAGAGGTTGAACGCGTGCGTGCGCCGGTAGTTGTGGCTCACGCCAGGGTGTCCGCCGACGATCGCGGCGCCTTCGAACAGCTTGTCCTCGGGGTAGCGGGCCGCCACCAGCGAGCTCTCATACCCGAGCGCCCGCGTGTCGAAGATGGCGGACACCTGGCGCACGATGCCGCCCTCCTTCAGGCGGGTCATGCGCTCGAGCACCTCGTCCTCGCTCAGGCCGATGCGCTCGCCCACCTCGCGATAGGGGTGCGGCACCAGGGCGATGCCGGCCTGCAGCGCGTTGAGCAGGTCGCGGTCGACCTCGTCGGGCTTGTGGCGGGGCGATGCGGGCGCGGTGGTCACGGGGTCTCCTCCAGCCAGCGGACGACGTCCTCGGCGTGGTAGGTCACGATCACGTCGGCGCCGGCGCGGGCCATGGCGGTCAGGGTCTCCATCGCGGCCGCGCGCTCGTCGAGCCATCCGCGCTCCGCCGCCGCCTTGATCATCGAGTACTCCCCGCTCACGTGGTACGCCGCCACCGGCACGTCGACCGCCTCGCGACCGGCCCTGATCACGTCGAGATAGGTCGCCGCCGGCTTCACCATGACCATATCGGCGCCCTCGCCCACGTCGAGGGTCATCTCGCGCACCGCCTCGCGCGCGTTGGCCGGGTCCATCTGGTAGCCGCGCCGATCCCCGAAGCCGGGCGCGGAGCCCGCCGCCTCGCGGAACGGGCCGTAGAAGGCCGAGGCGTATTTGGCCGCATAGCTCAGGATCGCGGTCTGCGCGTGTCCCTCGGCGTCGAGCGCCGCGCGCAGGGCGGCCACGCGTCCGTCCATCATGTCGCTCGGCGCGACCACGTCGGCACCGGCCTGGGCGTGGCTGACCGCGGTCTGCGCCAGCAGCTCCAGCGAGAGGTCGTTGTGGACCTCGTCGTCGACGACCACGCCGCAGTGCCCGTGGTCCATGAACCCGCACAGGCACACGTCCGTGATCACCACCAGCTCAGGAGCCGCTTCCTTGGCCGCGGCCACGGCGCGCTGCGTCGGCCCGTCGGAGGCGGAGGCCATCGAGGCCGCCGCGTCCTTGACGTCGGTCACGCCGAAGATCAGCACCGCCGGGATGCCGGCGTCGTGGGCGCGCCGCGCTCGCGCCGCCAGCAGATCGGGGCTCAGGCGGGAATGGCCGGGGAGAGCATCGATCGGCTCCTCGCGTCCCTCGCCGTCGATCCCGAACAGCGGCAGCACCAGCATGTCGGGCGACAGTCGGGTCTCGCGGGCCATGCGCCGCAGGCCGGCGGTCCGGCGCGCGCGTCGCGGGCGCACCGCCGGGAAGGCCCCCGTGGCCGCGGCCGTCTCGGTCGGGGTCTCGAACACGAGTCCATGATAGTGCTGGCACCATGGGTCCCATGAGCGAACCCAAGGTCGCCCTCGTGTTCGGCGCGCGCAACGTCGGCCGCGCCGTCGTGGCCGACCGCCTGGCGCGCGGCTGGCGGGTCGTGGCGGTCGCGAAGACGGAGGCGACGCTGGCGCGTCTCGCCGAGCTGCACCCCGAGGTCGCCACCATCGAGGGCGACGCCTCGGACCCGGCGTCGGTCGCGGCGGCGCTCGATGTCGCCGCAGGGCTGGGTTCGGTCGAGCTGATCGTCAACGCCGTCACGGCGCCGCCGCGCGACGGCAGCTTCGGTGGCGGCCCCGTCGCCGAGGCCCCGCCGGAGCGCCTCGGCGCGTGGATGAACGGCTTCGTGCCCCACGCCTGGGAGGTGCTCCGTGCCGGGGGCGCCGCCCTCGCGGAGCGGGGGCGGGGCACGCTCGTGCAGGTGGCCGGCGGCTCGGCGCGCCGGGGTCTGCCCGGGCGCGGGTCGTGGGGGGCGGCCCAGGCGGCCGCGCGGGCCCTGACCCAGTCGATGTCGCAGGAGCTGCGGCCCGCCGGGGTCCACGTGGCGCTGCTGATCGCCGACGGCATGATCTGGACCGAGCGCAACCCCCTCGGGGACAAGGACGAGCGGCGGGGTCTCGCGCCCGAGGACGTCGCCGACGCCGTGGCCTATCTCGAGGCGCAGAGCCCCCGGGCCTGGACCCACGAGCTGGTGCTCACCCCCGCGGGCGACACCTACACCCCGTAGCCGCTCGATGACCACCGCCCCGTTTCACGGCAGGACGGCCCTGATCACCGGGGCGGGTGGCGACATCGGCCGGGCCGCCGCTGTGCGGCTCGCCGCGGGCGGAGCGGCGTTGATCCTCGCCGACCACGAGGAGGCGGCCGCCGGGGTCGAGCGCACGGCCGGACTCGTCGCAGAGCAGCCGTCGTCGACGGGCTCGTCGGTGCGGCTGTTCGACGTGACGTCCGCCGACCAGGTCCGGGGCGCGCTGGCCGCCGTGCCCGGTCCTTAGGACCTGCTGTTCAACAACGCCGGGGTGCAGGGGGCCTTCGCGCCGACCTTCGACGCCCCGATCGACGACGTGCGGGCGACGCTCGATGTGAACGTGATCGGCGTGCTGATGGTCCTGCAGGCCTTCGCGCGGGCGCTGATGGCGGAGGGGCGGCCGGGGGCCGTGGTGAACACGGCGTCGATGGCCGGCCTGGCCGGACCGCCCAACATGGTGGGGTACACGGCATCCAAGGCCGCTGTGATCGGCCTCACCCTCTCGGCGGCGAAGGACCTCGCGCCTCACGCCATCCGCGTCAACGCCGTCAGCCCGGCCTACATCGGGCCCGGCGCCATGTGGAGCAACCAGGTGGCCGAGCAGGCGCGGGTGCCGAGCCGGTACTACGGCGACGACACCGCCACCGTGGAGGCCCAGATGATCGAGCAGATCCCGATGCGCCGGTACGGAGGCCTCGACGAGGTCGCGAGCGCGGTCGCGTTCCTGCTCTCGGACGATGCGTCGTACCTCACGGGCGTGAACCTGGAGGTCGCCGGCGGCGTGCGGTGAGCCGCCCCCGGGCCGCCCTCAGCAGCTCCGGCGGATCTCGGCGCCGATGCGAGCGACCGCTCTCGCACCCGACGTCGGCCCCACCCCCCTCCCCGTCGATGCGACCCCGTCCGACTCGTCCGCCGCGCGTTCACAATGGAGCCGATGGATGGCCCGAGCCCCGAGGAGATGCTGCAGGCCTACCTGCTGGGCTACTTCCCGATGGACGAGCCCGGCGCGGCGGAGGTCGGCTACTACGAGTGCGACCCGCGGGCGGTGTTGCCCAGCCGGGACCTCCGCGTGCCGCGCTCGGTGGCCCGGGCGCTGAGGCGGGGCGAGTACGAGGTGCACGTCGACCGCGCCTTCGACCGGGTGCTGGCCGGCTGCGCCGCAGATCGCGACGACGGGGTGTGGCTCACTCCGCGACTGATGCGGGCATACGAGCGTCTGCACACCCTTGGCCACGCCCACAGCGTGGAGGCCTGGCGTGGGGGCGAGCTCGCGGGCGGGCTGTTCGGCGTGGCCCTGCGCGGCCTGTTCACCAGCGAGAGCATGTTCCACCGCGCGCCCGACGCCGGCCATGCGGCGCTGGTCGGCGCGGGGCGCCTGGTGGCCGACCATGGCTTCGCGCTCTGGGACATCCAGATGGCCAGCGCCCACACGCGCCGCTTCGGCGCCGAGGAGATCCCGCCCGAGGAGTACCGGGCCCGGCTCGACGTGGCCCTCGGTGCCTCGCCACGCCCGATCACGCCCGGGCGCCGCGACGTCGGCTAGCCCGCGGCCGGGTCGCGCAGCCTCAGCGCGATGACCGCGGCGGCGCCGAACGCCAGGGCAAGCCCGGCCAGGTGCGCCACGTCCCAGCCCAGGTCGCCCGACACCTGCGGATCGACCAGCAGCGTCTGGAATGCCTCGAAGGCGGGTCCGAAGGGCACGAAGGCCGCCGCGGTGCTCGCCACCGGCGAGTTCGGCACCAGCCCCACCGCCACCAGGGGCATGGCGATCATCACCGTGGCCAGCAGGGCCGTGCGCGCGTCGCGGGCCGCGGCGCCCACCAGCGCGCCGAAGCTTCCGAAGGCCGCTCCGGCGACCAGCAGCACGGGGAGCCACAGACCCCAGCGCCCGATGGTCAGCGCGGTGACCAGCGCGACAAGGACCAGCAGCAGGAGGCCGATGGCGAGGCAGGCCAGCGCCGTGAAGACGATCTTCTCGCCCACCAGGGCGGGGCCCGTCACCAGTCCCCGCCGCAGCCGGACGAGGGCGTTCTCCGCGCGCTCCGACGAAAGGGTCGTCGCGCCGATCAGCGCCCCCGCCAGCCCCAGGCTCGCGACCAGCGCGCCCGCGAAGCCGAACGAGCTGAGCGGATTGCGGCCGGCGTCGCCCTCGATGACCTCGAGCTCGATGGGGGTGCTGATGGCGCTCGCGGCCGGACGGGCCAGATCGAGGTTGGCGGCGGCGCCGTCGATGAAGGTGACGATGGGGTCGAGCCGGTCGGCGCGCGCCGCCTGGCCGTCGGCCCGCAGCTCCTCCTGGACGTCGACCACCAGATCGCGCGCCCGGCGGAGCCCGATGGCCTCCACGGAGCGCCCGAACACGCCCAGCTCGCCGCCGTTGACGACCAGGTCGACCAGCGCGAGCACGTTGGAGACATAGCCCTGCGCGAGGCCCTGGTTGAGCTGGAAGACCACCGATTCCACCCGGCGCTGAATGGCCTCCCCGGAGATCGGTTGGCGCGGGTCGGTCTCGAGGATGATCTTGGGGGGCCTCAGGCCCGAGCGGAGGTCCGCGATGAATCCGTCGGGCAGGGTGAGCACGGCCACGACCCTTCCCTCGTCCAGGGCCTTGCGGGCCGCCTCGGGGTCGAGCTCCAGCAGATCGACCTCCTCCTCCAGGCGGTCGGTGTAGTCCTCGATCGACAGGCGCTCGTCGCCCACCCGCACCGTGGCCTCGGTGTCCTCCAGGTTCACCAGCGCCACGGCCGGCCGGCGCTCGTCGGCCTGGAGAACCAACGCGACGAGGAGCGCGATGACCACCGGGTAGCCGACCAGCAGGGCGATGAGGGCCGGTGAACGCCACAGGACGCGGGCGTCCTTGCGACCCAGCAGCAGCGCGGCGCGCAGGGAGCTCATGCCGGCGCCCCGCCGTCGACCAGATCGAGGAAGGCCTGCTCGGCGGTCTCGGCGTCCCTCTCGGCGCCGGGGGCGAGCTCGGCCGGGGCACCCGAGAACGCGGCGCGTCCCCCCACCAGGACCATCAGCGAGGTGGCCTGGCGCCGAGCCTCGTCGACCGACTGCGTCGAGAACAGCAGAGCGACATCCAGCTCGTCCCGCAGGCCCTCCAGCCAGTCCCAGAGACGGATGCGCTGGTCGGCGCTGAGCGTGGAGGTGGGCTCGTCGAGCAGCAGCGCATCGGGTCGGCCCGCGAGAGCGACGCACAGGTTGAGCCGCTGAAGCGTGCCCGTCGACAGCCGCGCCGCCCGGCGATCGGCGTACTCGCCGAGGTCGGCGTGCTCGATCAGCTCGTCGGCGCGGGCCGCGGGGTCGCCGGCGCCCTCGAGGTCGGCGAACAGCACCAGGTTCTCGCGGGTGGTCAGGCGGCTGTAGAGCGCCGGTCGATGGGGCACCCAGCCGACGCTGGCGCCGCCCCAGTCCAGGGTGCCCGACGTGGGCCGGTCGACGCCCGCGAGCATCGTGAGCAGGGTGGTCTTGCCCGCGCCGTTCGGGCCGAGCAGCGCCAGGGCGTCGCCGCGCGCCAGCGTCACGTCCACCCCGTCGAGTGCGTCGAACTCCCCGTAGCGACGGCCCAGGCCGGTCGCGGTGAGCAACGTGGCGCCGGACGTCACGGCGCCGGTTCGTTCGGCGGTTGCCTGGGCATCTCGGCGGTGGTCGCCGGGTCGGGCGTCGAGATCGTCTCGGCGGAAGCGGCGTCCTCCGCCTGGCGGCCGAGCCGCAGCTGCTGTGAGGCGAAGAGCACGGTCTCCTTCACCAGCACCACGGTGGGGATGGCGATGAGGATGCCGATCACGCCCGCGAGCTGCTGGCCGACGATGACCCCGAAGATCACCACGAGCGGATGCACGCCCACGGCGCCTCCCATGACCTTCGGGATGATCAGGTTGCCCTGGATCTGCTGGATCGCGATGAAGGCGATGATGACCCACACCGCACCGAACGAGGTGGTGAACAGGGCCAGCAGGACCGGGGGGATGGCCCCGAGGAAGGCCCCCACGTAGGGGATGAACTCGGTCAGGAACACCCATGCCGCGAAGGCCACGGCGAAGGTCGCGCCGAGCGGGAAGAGGCCGGTGACCCCGTAGATCCACAGAACCACCCCGGCCATCACCGCGGCGACCATCGCCACGATGATCTGGGCTTTCATGTACTCGGTCAGCGAGCGCTCGGCGCGGCGCACGAAGGCCACCGCGTCGGGCCCGCCCACTTGGTGCACGAAGCCCAGGATGCGCGGTGCGTCGATGATCATGTACACGGCGGCGACGATCACGATGATGACCACGACGAGGGCGCCCAGCACGTTGAGGCTGATCGACAGCGCGTTGTCGGCCGCCTCGTTGGCGCGCTCCTCGAGGCCGGTGACCAGGTCGTTGCCGGTCTCGCGCACGTTGACGTCGATGCCGCGGTCGTCGAAGAACGTCTGCACCGTGTCGATCCGCCGCTCGGCCTGATCCGTGTAGACCGGCAGGTCGCGCTGGATCTCCTCGACCTGGGTGCGGATCGGGTCGACCAGGACGAAGACGATCGCCGCGACGGTGATGATGAAGCCGGCGAAGACCACGATCACCGCGAGCCCGCGGGGCACCTTCAGCCGGGTGAGGCTGCGGACCACCGGGTTGAGCAACATCGCCAGCACGACGGCGACGATGAAGATGAGCAGGGCCTGGCCGACCGTCTGGCCGATGATCCAGAGGGCCACGAGCGCCGCGACCGCCAGGAGAACCTGAGCCCACGGCGGGGGTGGGGCCGTGCGTGCGCTCATCCGCCGACCATCCTAGACGCCGCCGCCCCGTCGCCCGTCCGCCGGGCATGACCGCGCGAATCGTCACCCGTGGTGATGCCGGTACCCTGACCGACGAGGTGGCGCAGGTTTCCCAGGAGCAGATCGCGGCGCGGCGCGCCATGCGCCGCCGGCGCCAGGCGGCCCGGCGCCGGCGGATCCTGATCACCGCGTCTCTTCCGCTCATCGCGGTGGGGCTCATCGCCGTGGCGGTCACCCTGCTGGGCTCCGACGAGTCGCCCGGCCTGGCATCGCCCGTCGCCTCTCCGGCGCTGGGCGGCGGCCAGCAGCCCCCCGAGCTGGTCATCGCCGAGTCCGAGGGAGTGGAGATCCACCTTCCGGTCGACCCCGACAAGGTCACCGCCATCCTCTATCACCCGGTCAACAGCGCCGCCGGGATCCCCATCGAGCCCGCCGACGACGTGGACCACGAGCAGGCCGACCGGGCGGGGCGCATCGGGCCCGCCACCGCCGGCCTGGACGTGGGCGCTCCGGCCGGCACGACGGTCTTCGCCCCGGTCGACGGCGCCGTCGTGGGCGTGACCGACTACGTGGTGGCCGGCTCCCGGCAGGGCTTCGAGGTCATCATCGAGCCGGGATCGGCGACCGGTTCGGTGCTGCGCGTCAACCACCTCGAGGCGAGCGACGGTGTCGTCCGCCCCGTCGTCGGCGATCAGGTCGTGGCGGGCGAGACGGTCATCGGCCGGGTCAGGGACTTCTCGGCCGTGGTGGAGCAGGAGCTCGCGGGCTTCACCCAGGATGCCGGCAACCATGTGCACATCGAGATGATCCGCCGCCCCGCGGATCTGCTGCCGTAGTGCCGGGCCTGGCCCGATGAAGATCCTGACCGTCGGCGACGTCGTGGGCGGGGTCGGCCTCCGCGCCGTGGTCGACCGCCTTCCCGGGCTGCGCGAGCGCCACGGGGCGGACCTGGTCGTGGTGAACGCCGAGAACGCGGCGCGCGGCGCGGGCACCTCGCCGCGCCAGGCGCGCGACCTGCTCGAGGCCGGCGCCGACGTCCTCACCGGCGGCAACCACACCCTGCGGCGTACTGAGCTGTATCCGTTGCTCAACACCGACCCGCGCGTGCTGCGCCCCGAGAACCTGACCGTGCGTGCGCCGGGCGGCGGCCTGGCCGTGGTCGAGACGCCGGCCGGCCCGGCGGCGGTCCTCAACGTCGTCGGCTCCGTGTTCATGGACTCGGCCAGGAGCCCCTTCGCCACCGCCGACGAGCTGCTGGGGCGGGTCGATGGCCGGGTCGGGGTCGTCGTGGTCGACATGCACGCTGAGGCGACGAGCGAGAAGGTCGCCTTGGGGCGCCATCTGGCCGGACGCGTCACGGCGGTGGTCGGCACCCACACCCACGTGCAGACCGCCGATGCTCAGATCATCCCCCCGGGGACGGCCTACGTCACCGACCTGGGCATGAGCGGGCCTCACGACTCGGTGATCGGTGTGCGCACCGAGACCATCCTGACCCGGTTCCTGACCGGGGCGCCCGGCGGCTTCGAGCCGGCCGAGCGCGGCGTGAAGGTTCAGGGCGCGGTCATCGAGGCCGACGCCGACGGGCGCGCCACGGCCGTGAGCACCTTCTCGATCGACGCCGACGAGCCGCTCGCGGGCTGAGGCCGCTACGGGCCTCGCAGCGGGCCGAAGCGGGCGTGCAGGTGCCGGTCGTGGTGCGGGATGTACTGCACGCGCCCGGGCGGGCCCCTCAGGCCCGTCTCCCGGCTCACGAACACGACGGCCGCGCCGCGGGCCAGGAAGCGGTCGACCAGGTCTTGCGCCAGGGCGCGGTCGATCTGACCGACGTGGTCGGCCGCGCGCTCCCTCCCGTCCGCCCGGGGGTAGTAGACGTCCACGTCCAGCCCGTTCTGATGCGAGGCGTGACCCGGGGCCCCGAACCGCACTCCGAAGTCGCCGCCGTCGCGGCGGCTGAGGTCGCCCACCGTCATGCGCGGAGCGCCGGGGTGGGCTCGGCGATGGGCCTCCGCGATCTCCAGCGTCGCCCGGATGGTGGTGTCGGTGGCCCAACGGCGGCCGGGCCGGTTGCCCACCGTCCGGAGCACCGGATCCCAGGTGATGTGGTGCTCGCCCTCCGCCGGCAGGCGCACCCCGGCTCGCAGCGCTCCGTCCCAGGGCACGCCCACGGCCTCGGAGTCGCGCCAGATCGGCGGCTCGCCCTCGCCCTCGGGCGCCGTGGCGGTGGGCGTCGCCGTCTCCCGCGCCCACTGCGCCACCGAGGCGCAGCCCGCGCCGACCAGGCAGAGCGCCGCGGCGGCGGCGAGGACCGTGAGGCGTCGCACGCATCTGACGGTAGAACCGAGTCCGCTCGCGTCCACCCGCCGCGTTCGACCGCACCCGCGGATGGTCGCGGTGGAACCTCCGACCCGGGTCAGTCGGTCAGATAGCGGGCGGCCACCGCGCTGTCGGAGCGCGGCGGGCGGCCGGGCGGACGCCACCACAGCACGCGGCCCTCGGGGCGCGTGGCCACCGACGGGCGGGGCCAGAAGGCCGCGACGAGGCCGATGATCACGGCGTTGCGGAGTACCAGGATCCAGATCTGCGTGCTCTGGAGGGCGACCAGATCCCAATAGTCGGAGGGGAAATAGGCCTGGGTCAGGAGCATGGCGAGCACCGTTCCGCCCGCCGCCGTCCAGGCGAACCGACCGGCGATGAGGAAGCCGACGGGCAGCAGCCACACCAGGAACTGCGGTGACAGCACCTTGCCGCCCGCCATCAGTGCCGCCAGCGTCGCGGCCGACGCCGCCACCATCAGGCGGGCGTCGCCGGGCGGGCGGGTCCCCTTCAGGCCGCCGTGGTACGTCACGAGGAGGGCCACGACGGCCGCCAACGCGGCGAGCGTGGTGGCGAGAGCCAGGGTGGACGCGGCGCTGCCGGGGATCCCCTGGCTGCCGAACGAGTTCTCGACGGCCACGGGGACGTCGGCGAGCGCATGGAGGCTCAGCAGGTAGGCCGAGGCCGTCGACTCGATCTGCGGCGGTCGGTCCAGGTGGTACTGCACCAGATCCCAGGTGCCCGACAGGGACAGCAGGGCGAAGGGCACCAGACCGGCCACGAACACCCCGGCCCCGATCGCGGCCCCGCGGATCGCCTCGGCGCCGCCCGACCGCCGGAGGTGCAGGATCAGCAGCGCGGGCACCAGCGCCAGGGGGAAGAGCTTGACCAGCGCCGCCCCCCCGAGCAGCCCCCAGGCGAGGCGATGGCGGCCGCTCGCCGCCGCCCAGAGCGCCCAGGCGACGAGGGCCGTGGGCACGAGGTCGAAGCGCGTCTCGACCAGGTTCCCCAGAAGCAGCGGGCTCAGGGCGATTGCGACGCCGGCCACCGCCTCGCGGTGGCGATCGAAGCCCAGCGCCCGCGCCGTGGCCATCGCGCCGAGCGCGGTGGCGATCAGCGCCAGCAGCATCAGCACCGAGAAGGCCTCGCCGTAGCCGACCGGGGCGAGCGCCGGCAGCAGGAACGGGATCAACGCACCGGGCGGATACTCGAGGTCGAAGTCCCGATAGGGCACCTGTCCGTCGAGCACGCTGTCGGCGACCTCGCGATAGACCGGGATGTCGGTGATCACCGTGTCCGCCCAGACGGGCGCGAGCTGGAGCGGCACCGCCCAGACGATGACGGCGAGCGCCACCACGATCACCGTAAGCAGGCGCGAGCTCACGGGGTCAGCACCTCCTCCCGCGACCGGGGGCGGCGCTCGGCGCGCGCATCCGCATCGCGCTCGGGCGGCCGTGCTCCGGCCGGAGCCCGCGGGCGGCCCCACTCGGGCACGAAGGCCAGCAGGGCGAAGGGCAGAAACCACGGGATGTAGAGGTAGAACCAGTGGGTCAGGGTCAGCTCGACTCCCACGATGAGTGCCCCGGACAGGGCGGTCATGCGCAGCAGGTCCAGCTCGCGCGGGTACCGGAACATGGCGAGCGCGGCCAGCGCGACACCGGCCATGAGGGCCACCTGGAGCGGGCGGAGCTCGGGATACTGGCCCCAGATCGAGAAGGGCGAGTCGCGACCGCCCTGATAGCCGATGGTTCGGGACCAGAAGGCGCGCACGCCGTCGTCGCCGTCCAGCAGCAGCACCCACCCGGTCAGGACCACGGCGGCACCGAGCCCACCGGCGTAGCGCAGCAGGCGCCGGGGTGGCCCGCCGCGCGGGAACGGGTGCCGGCTCCACAGTGGGATGAGGATGGCCGGGCCGAACTTGGCGGCCGTGGCGAGGCCCAGCGACAAGCCCCGGCCGGCCGGGTAGCGCGCCGCCACGAGACCCCAGACCAGCATGGCCGCGATCAGCGAGTCGTTGGAGTTCGTGGCCAGCGCGTAGCCCGAGAAGGGGAAGGCCGCCCAGGCCAGGCCGAGCGCCGCGCCGAGCCGCATGCCCGCGAGCGACCACCCCAGGGCGATCATCCCCGCGACGGTGATGACGTCGAAGGCCGTGGCCGCTCCGTGCGCGGCCGGCAGCGCGTCCCACTCGCCCACCCAGGGCTGAGCCGCCTCGAACGGCACGTAGAACATGTACGTCAGCGGTCCGTACGTGTCGCACGAGCCGCAATCGGCCGGGAAGGTGCCGTAGGGCGTGATGCCGTTGGCGATCCGGTCGCCGCCGATGACGCCGGCGTAGCCCACGTCGATCACGTTCGAGTCGAAGGCGTTCAGCCCGTACCGCAGCGCCAGCACCACGCTCAGGGCGGTGAACAACACCCACGTCGGCGCCCACCCGGCATAGCGCGGGCGCGGCGCGCCGCGCGCCGGCGCCGGCTCTCCGTCTCCCCGTGCCGGCCTTCGCCGGCGATGAAGGCCGATCCACCCCAGCCGGACCGCCAGGTAGATGAGCGGCGGATACGCCAGCGGCACCGAGGTGAAGATCTCGCCGCGGTTGAACCAGATCAGCGAGATCGAGAAGCTCAGGAGCACCAGGAGGTCGAGCGTGCGCCACGACAGGACGTTGCGCGGCGCCAGAAGCGGCACGAGGAACATGACGCACAGGAAGATCCAGATCGTCTCCCGGTTGATCGCCCTCCCGAAGGCGCCGGGGTAGCCGCGGGCCATGGACCACGCGACCTGCGGCCCGGTGCGCACCTCGGCGATCGTCCCCGCGGGGTCCGACACCAGCACGACGGCCTCGACGGTCTCCTCTCCGTCGGCGTCCTCGGCGATGTAGGAGACGGTCCACCGGCCCTCGTCGGTCTCGAAGCGCGCCGCGGTGCGGGCGATGGGGTGATCGGCGATCCAGTCCTGGAGCCGGCCGCTGCCGTCGGCGATCGCGATGACGTCGTCCTGCGTCAGCGACGCCGTCGGCGCCGCGCTGCGGTCGAGCTCGCGTTGCAAGGCCAGGGCGTCCTGCGCCACGGCGTCGAGCTGCGCGCGCACGGCCTCCACGGCCGCCCGGGGAGTCGTGGCGGGGC
>JARFPS010000292.1 GCA_029288175.1 Miltoncostaea sp.
GCCAGATCCAAGCGGTTCTCGCTCTCCGCGTAGCGACGCGACGCCACCGTGATCTTTCGCAACTCGTCGGACGCCATGTCCGGAACGCTAAAGGACGCGCGGTCGGCGCGTCGCACGGAGGCCCACGAAAGCAGCGCGCGAGCGGTCACGTGGCGGTGCGCTCCGCCTCGCACGGCCCCGGCGCCACCGACTCGCCGAGCGGAGGACCGCCCTCGCAGCAACCCTCCACGATGCGCCCGCAGCCCCCGCAGACGAGCTTGCCGCGGATCTCCGCGCATCGTCCACCGCACTGGGGGCATACCCCATATCCCATGGCGCGCACGGTAGTGCGCCGTTCGGACTGCGCGGCGGCGGTCGAGGTGGCCGGCTGCGATAGTGCCCAGGGTGTCCCAGGGGGCCAGCGCCCACGATGCGCTCACGACCACGGCACGGGGTGCCGGATGCGGCTGCAAGCTCGATCCCTCCGTGCTGCTCGAAGCGCTTTCCTCGGTGCCCCCGCTGCCCGCCGACCCACGCCTTCTGGTGGGCAACGGCGACCTGGACGACGGCGCCGCATACCTGCTCGACGAGCACACGGCCGTGGTGGCGACGGTCGACTTCTTCACCGCCGTGGTCGACGACCCCGAGATCTTCGGCGCGATCGCCGCAACCAACGCCCTGAGCGACCTGCACGCCATGGGGGCCCGCCCCACCATCGCGCTTGCGGTCGTGGCCTACCCGGCCGACGGCGACCGCCAGGCGCTCGGGCGCATCATGGCCGCCGGCGCGCGCACCGCCGCGGGCGAGGGCTGCCCCGTGGTCGGTGGCCACTCCATCGACGACCCGGAGCCCAAGTACGGGCTCTGCGCGATCGGCACGGCCCACCCCGATCGACTGCTGCGCAACGACCGTGGCCGGCCGGGGGACCTCCTGCTGCTCACCAAGCCCCTGGGCGTGGGCATCGCCCTGGCGGCGCACCGCGCCGGCGAGCCGGCGCCGCTGGATGAGGCCCTTCGCACGATGCTGCGCTCCAACGGTGGAGCCTCGCGCGCGGCGGTGCACGCCGGGGCGTCGTGTGCCACCGACGTGACGGGGTTCGGATTGCTGGGCCACCTTGGGGAGGTCGCCGCCGCCTCCGGTTGTGCGGCCTCGCTGACCGCGGCGGCCGTGCCGCTGCTGCCCGGCGTGGCCGGGCTTGCGGCGGCCGGCCACGGCACCGGCGGAGGGCGGCGCAACCGCTCCCACGTCGAGGGCCGTCTGGATGTGGACGCCGGCGTCGACGACCGCTTGATCTCCGTGTTCACCGATCCCCAGACCAGCGGCGGCCTGCTCGTGGCCGCGCCACCCCACGTCGTCGCCGAGATCGCCCGTCATCCGGACGCGGCGGGCGCCACCGTGGTGGGGTCGCTGGTCGACGGCGACGTCGGTCGCATCGCGGTGAGGCCGTGACCGACCTCCGCCGCCGGTTGCCCTCGGTCGACGCGGTGCTGGCATGGGACGAGGTGGCCGTGCTGATGGGGCAGCACCCCCGCGCGGCGGTCGTCGACGCCGTGCGCGGCGCCCTCGGAGAGCGGCGCGCGGCGGGCGCGGGAGACGAGGACCTGGGCACCGACGTCGCGATGCGGCTGCGCCCGTCGATGCAACGCGTGATCAACGCCACCGGGGTCGTGTTGAACACCAACCTCGGTCGCGCGCCCCTGGCCGACGCGGCGATCCGCGCCACCGCCGCCGCGTCGGGATACGCGTCGGTGGAGTGGGACGTCCGGGAGGGCCGACGGGCCTCGCGCGACGGACACGTGGCCGACCATCTGGCCGCCGCCTGCGGTGCGCCCGCCGCCGCCGTCGTCAACACCAACGCCGGCGCGGTGCTGCTGGCCCTCTGCGCGCTGGCGGGTGCCGACGCCGCCGGTCCCCGGGAGGTGGTGGTCTCGCGCGGCCAGCTGGTCGAGATCGGCGGGGGCTTTCGGGTTCCCGACGTGCTGGAGGCCTCGGGGTGCCGCATGGTGGAGGTGGGGACCACCAACCGCACCCGGTTGGACGACTATGAGGCCGCGATCGGCCCGCGCACCGCGGCGATTCTGCGGGTGCACCGCTCCAACTTCCGCATGGAGGGCTTCGTCGCCGAGCCGGGTCTCGAGGAGCTCGCGCGGTTGGCACGCCGCGCCGGCCTGGTGCTGATCGACGACATCGGGGGCGGCCTGCTGGCGCCCGATCCGCTGCTGCCCGACGAGCCGGACGCCCGCGCCGGCGTGGCGGCCGGGGCCGTCGTGTGCTTCAGCGCGGACAAGCTGATGGGCGGCCCCCAGGCGGGGGTCGTCGTGGGGCCCGATCAGGCCGTCGGGTCCGTGGCGCGGCATCCGCTGGCCCGCGCTCTGCGCGTGGACAAGCTTCGGCTCGCGGCCCTCGAGGCCACCCTCAGGCTGCACCGCGATCCCGCCGAGGCGCGGCGCACGGTGCCCGCGCTGCGAGTGCTTCACGAGGAGCCCGCGGCCCGCCGGGCCCGCGCCGACCGGTTGGTCGGGTTGGCGGGTGGCGAGCCGGTCGCCACGGCCGGGGTCGTCGGCGGAGGAACGGCGCCCGGCGTGGAGCTGCCGTCTTGGGGCGTGGCGCTTCACGACGACAACCCCGAGGAGCGTGCGCGCAGGCTCCGGGCCGGCGAGGTCCCGGTGGCCGCGCTGATCCGCGAGGGGCGTCTGCTGCTGGACGTGCTGGCCGTCGACGAGGCCGAGCTCGACGAGCTCGCCCGGCTGGTGGCCGCCTCGGCATGAGCGCGGATCGGCTGACGCTCGCCGTGGCGGGCCATGTCGATCACGGAAAGACGGCGCTGACCGGCGCTCTGACCGGCGTCGACACCGACCGGCTGCCCGAGGAGCGGCGCCGCGGGCTCAGCATCCGGCCGGGCTACGCGGATCTTCCGCTGCCCTCGGGGCGGGCCGCCAGCGTGGTCGACCTGCCGGGGCACGAACGGTTCGTGCGTCACATGATCGGTGGGGCCGCGGGCGTGGACGGCGCGCTCCTGTGCGTCGCGTGTCACGACGGCGTCATGCCTCAGTCGCGCGAGCACCTGGAGGTGCTGGGCCTGATGGGGGTCCCCGTGGTGGCGGTGGCCATGACCTTCGCCGACCGGGCCCGGCCCGGCGAGGCGGTCGGCGGGCTCGCCGGGGTGGAGGGGGTGCCGGTGGTCGCGGTGGCGGCGCCGGACGGTCGGGGGGTGGAGGAACTTCGCCGCGAGCTCGATCGAGGTCTCACGGAGCGGGCGTCCGCCGGCGAGGGCGAGGCGCGACTGCCGATCGACCGCGCCTTCAGCGTGGCGGGTGCGGGCACCGTGGTCACCGGCACGCTCATCGGCGCGGGCGGGCTGGCCGAGGGCGACGTCGTGCGCGTGGAGCCCTCCGGTGCCCGCGGCCGCGTGCGGCGCGTGGAGGCTGTCTCTTATACACATCTGACGCTGCCGACGAAGATTGTCTAGTGGGGGGGGGGGGGGGGGGGGGGGGGG
>JARFPS010000100.1 GCA_029288175.1 Miltoncostaea sp.
CCTGCCGCGCGCTGAGGGCGAGGTTCGTGGCCTCGGACATGAACGTCGCATAGCGGCCGTCGGCCGAGATGTGCGGTGCGGTGGCGTCGCGGTCCGCCGGCGCGCCGGCGGGTCCACCGGCGCGGCTGACCAGGATCGTCCGGTTCTCGACCGTGTCGCGGACGAACACGTTGGTCACCGAGTCGTCGTCGTCCGGCGAGAGGTTGTCGGCCCCGGACTGGAACGCCACGTAGCGGCCGTCGGCCGACACCGACGCCCTCGACGACTCGCCGTCTCCCCCCGCGCCCGCGGCACCGGCCGCGCGGCTCACGAGGACCGTGCGGCCCGTGCTCAGACTGCGGAGGAACACGTCGTCGCCCGGAGCGTCCGCGGCGGAGAGGTTCCCGGCCCGCGAGGTGAAGGCGACGTGGTCGCCCGTGGACGACAGGTCGGCTTCGAACGAGTGGCTGTTGCCGGCTTCGCCGGCGCCGCTCACCGAGACGAGGTCCAGGTCGTGCTGGGCGCCCGTGGCCGGGGCGGCCAGGGCCGCCCCGGCGAGGGCGGCCGTGGTGAGCGCGAGACGGAACGGGGTGCGGGGCATCGAGATCCTTCCGTGGAGGGGTGACGTGTCGGTCACCCGCTCAACGGGCCCACCCCACGGAACTCACGGTCCAACTGTTATGGAATTGTAAGAGCCCGGCAACGGCCGGGCCGGGCCGGGCTCAGTCCTCGCCCAGCGCCCTGTTCAGATCCCAGGCGGCCGAGATCAGCCCGAGGTGGGTGAACGCCTGCGGGTAGTTCCCGAGGGCCTCGCCGGTGTCGCCGACCTGCTCCGCGTACAGGCCCAGGTTGCTCGCGTACGACAGCATCTTCTCGAAGATGAGCCGCGCCTCCTCGGTGCGGCCGGCGCGCGTCAGCGTCTCCACCAGCCAGAACGAGCAGAGCGAGAACGAGCCCTCCTCGGAGCCGTCCAGGCCGTCGTCGGAGGCCTCGAGCGGGTCGTAGCGGTAGACCAGCGAGTCGGAGACCAGGTCGCGCTCGATGGCCTCGAGCGTGGCCAGCATGCGCGGGTCGCGCGGGCCGATGAACTTGACCAGCGGCATCAGCAGGTTGGATGCGTCGAGCACGTCCCCGCCGTAGTACTGCACGAAGGCCCGGCGGCTCGGGCTCCAGCCCTTCTCCATCACCTCTTCGTAGATGGTGTCGCGCACCCGCCGCCAGTTGGAGCTGTCGCCGGGCAGCCCCCGGAAGAGCTGGATGCGCAGCGCTCGCTCGAACGCCACCCAGCACATCATCCGCGAGTAGACGAAGTCGCGGCGCCCGCCGCGGACCTCCCAGATGCCCTCGTCGGGCTGCGCCCAGTTGTCGGCGAGCCAGTCGAGGATGCGCCGCACGCTGCTCCACAGGTCGTAGCTGATCGGCTCGTGCTTGTTGTAGAGGTAGATGGCGTCCATCAGCTCGCCGTAGACGTCGAGCTGCAGCTGGTCGTAGGCGCCGTTGCCGATGCGCACCGGCCCGGAGCGGCGGTAGCCCTCCAGGTGGGTCAGCTCGACCTCGCGCAGGTCGGACTCGCCGTCGATGCCGTAGACGATCTGCAGTTGCGGATCGTCGCCCTGCGTCTCGCGGGATCGCGCCTCCAGCCAGTCCATGAAACGGCCGGCCTCCTCGTAGAAGCCCAGCCGCAGAAAGGCGAACGCGGTGAACGACGAGTCGCGGAGCCAGGCGTAGCGATAGTCCCAGTTCCTCGGACCGCCGATCGCCTCGGGCAGGCTGGTGGTGGGGGCGGCGACCATGGCGCCGGTGGGGGAGTAGGTGCACAGCTTGAGGGTGATCGCGGATCGCTCGACCATCTCGCGCCAACGCCCGCGGTAGTTGCAGCGCGACAGCCAGCGCCGCCAGTAGTCGCGCGTTTCGTTGAGGGCGCCCTCCACGGCCATGTCGCCCCAGAGCACGCCGGCACCCGGCGGGTGCAGGACGAACCATGCGCGGTCGCCGGCGCCCAGCGTGAAGTGGGCGTCCGCGGCGGGGCCCTGGGCCCGCATGGGCACGCTCGCGCTGAGCTCCGTGACCTGCACGTCGCTGATGAACCGCGCCTGATCGTCCCGGCCGAGCCCGGCGGGCTGGTCGGCGATGACCACCCGGTGGTCGGAGCGGGCGTAGTCGAAGGCCGGCTGGCACCGCATGCGGAACTGCACCTGCCCGCGCACGCCGACCACCATGCGCACCAGGGCGCACGGCTCACGGTCGGGGGGCATGAAGTCGACGATCTCGCCGACGCCCTGCGGCGTGTAGAAGCGGGTGTAGAGGATCGCCGTGTCGGGCAGGTAGATCTGCTTGGTCTCGGCGGGGCCGACCGGCGCGATGCGGAAGAAGCCACCCTTGTCCGCGTCGAGGATCGCCGCGAACAGGCTCGGCGCGTCGAAGCGCCCGGGGCAGAACCAGTCGATCGCTCCGTCGGGGCCCACCAGGGCCGCGGTGCGCAGGTCGCCGATGAGGCCGTAGCTCTCGATGGCGCGGTAGCGCGGCTCGTGCGGCGGGCCCCAGCCCCACTGCCCGCCGAGCTCGAGGCCCTCGGCATCGCCTCGTGGGCGGTCGGGTGCTTCCTCGGCCGGCTCGGTGGTCATGGCCTCGTCTCGGTTGTTGGCCGGGGCGCCTGAAGCGTGTCCGCCCGGTGCTCCGGGGTCAAGGAGCGGTTGTTGCGGATCTCGGGCGCGAGATCCAGACGTCAAGGGTGACGGGGGCATCTGTCGATAACTCCCTTGCTCGCACCGATCCGATGTCCTCGCGACGGGGGAAACGTTGGGGTCGGCGGTTGCGGCGCCCATCGGTCGATCCATTCGACAGAAGGTCCACGGGTGAACGCGATCTCCAAACGCTGCCAGGCCGGCTTCTCCTATATCGAGGTCCTGGTCGCGATAGCCGTCCTGGCGGTCGTGGCAGGCGGCCTTGCCCAGGGACTCGCCCTCACCAGCACCACGCTGAGCAAGTCGAAGGTCGACACGATCGCGGGTAACCTTGCCGGGGAGGTCATCGAGGAGGCCCAACACCTCGCCTACGACCAGGTCGGCACCCCCGGCGGCAATCCGCCCGGGGTCCTCGCTCCGACCGAGGTCCGCTCGGTCGACGACATCGACTTCGACGTCCGGACCACGGTCGAGTACATCGACGACCCCGCCCAGGGGCAGCCGCAGACCTTCGTGAACTACAAGCGGGTGTCGGTGACCGTCACCTCGCGCTCGGTGGATGCCACCCCCACGAGCCAGTCGACCCTCATCGCCCCTCCGGCCATCGGGGCCATCGCCGGGAAGTCCACGATCATCGCGAACGTCGTGGACGCGTTGACGGGTGATCCCATCGTCGGCGCCACGGTGACGGCCGATCAGAGCACCTCGCCGACCGTCACCGACACCACCGACGCCGAGGGGCGCGTCATCTTCGCCGGCCTCGAGCCGTCCGCCGTCAGCCCCGGCAACCCTCGATACAAGTATCGGCTGACCGTCTCGAAGGCGGGCTACGAGCGGGCCTCCGGCAGCGAGCCCAGCGAGGCCCAGCAGCACCTGGCGCCCTCCCAGACCTGGGAGACCACGCTTCGCATCTTCCGGCCGGCGAGCATTCAGGTGGACCTCCGTGATTCCACGAGCGCGGCGCCGGTCACCGAGTTCTCGTCGGTCACCGTCAGCACCCCCTCGCCCAACAGCGTCTCGGAGACCCTGTCCACCGAGTCGGGCGGCGTGTTGTTCCAGACCATCGGCGGTGCACCCATCGAGCCGAGCGCGTCCGACTTCTCGGTCGAGATCAATGCCGAGTGCTACGCGCGGACCACGCTCACGGGCCCCGTCCCGACCGGCTATCCGGGGACGACCACCGAGGTGTTCACCGCCGACCTGACGCCGATCACCAGCGGGGACCTGCACGTCACCGTGGTGGACGACGCGACGGGCGCGCCGCTGCCCGACGCCGAGGTGCAGGTCTCGGGTGGCTCCGCGGCCATTCCGCCGCGGGTGCGCTCCGTCGATCCGGCCGGCTTCGTGCGCTATTGCCTGGAGCCATCGGGCGGGACCGAGTACGTCCTGTCGGCGGCCGCCCCCGGGTATGGCGCCGGCAGCACCCTGGCGACGGTCGAGGAGGGTCAGGTCACGGCGCTGACCGTGCGCCTGGTCCGGGGGAGTGCCGGGGTCATCCGGCTCCGCTCCTCGGGGTCCAACCAGCTGACCCGTCTGCGGGCGACCACGGGGACCTACGACGCCCAGCAACTGACCAACCAGTTCCGCTACGCCGATTACACGGGCCTGGCGCCCGGCACCTACATCGCCTACATCGCCACCGGGTTCAGCGGCGGTGATCCCGAGTGGAGCTCGGGCAAGTCGGTCGAGGCGCAGGCGGGCCGGACCATCCAGTACACCGTGCCGTGAGAGTCCTGCCTCGACACCTCCGGGACGGGCGGCGCCCCCGCCAGGCGGGCTTCACGCTGGTCGAGCTGCTGATGGGGATCATCATCGCGGGCATCTTCGCGGGCGGTCTCTACGCGTTCTTCTTCGCCGGCACCGATGCCGCGCGTACCAGCGAGAGCGTGGCCGGGGCTCAGGCGGACGGCCGCGAGGCGCTGCGGCGCTTCACCCGCGACATCCGCCAGGCCGTCAGCCCCGACGGGGGTCTGACGCCGCCGGTGGAGCGTCTGAGCGCGACCGAGATCGTCATGTACGTCGATCCGCGCCGTGATCCCGGAGCCACGGAGCCGCGCCCGGATCGGGTGCGCTATCGCGTCGACGGAACGGAGTTCGTGCGCGAGGCGGTCGGGCCGGTCGGCGCCAGCGCGCCGTTCTCGTATGGGCCCTTCGGCCGTCGCGAGGTGCTGGCCGAGCGCGTCGAGGACGCCGGCACCCCGACCTTCACAGCGCGGACCGTGTTCGACGGCACGCTGCCGCTGCCGGTGGTGGCGCCCGGCACCCGCTACCTCGGCTTCGTCTCGGTACGGCTGATCCTCGGGCACCGGTCCGGCAACTCGAGCGAGAGCACGGAGGTGGGCACCGATGCGACGCTTCGCAACGCCGTCCGCATCTGACCCCGGCGCGCGCCGCCGCGAGCGCCAGCGCGGCTCCAGCCTCATCACGGCGATCGCGCTGACCGGGATCCTGGCGGTCATCGTGACCTCGTCGCTGATGCTCGCGCGCAGCTCGGCCACCGGCTCGGCCAAGGACAACCGCAACGAGATCGCCCTGCAGGCGGCGGACGCGGGCGTGAACCAGTACGTGTCGCGCCTGGTCGAGGATCCCCGCTACTGGGACCACTTCGTCGACCCCGCCGAAGACCCGCGCATCGACCCCTCCGGGGGCGTGCACCCGCCGGGCAGCCCCTGGACTCCGGGGACGCCCTGGACCTATTCGGGGCCCGCGACGACCTTCACCGAGGTGCAGGACGCCCGCTTCGGCTCGGCCGCCTACAGCCTGCGCATCACCCCGCCTCCCGTCGGCTCGGATCTGGTGACCATCGAGGCCACCGGTCGCACCGCGCGCGACGGCGCGCCGGGCCAGTTCCGCGCCGTGCAGGCCCAGATCCACCCCTCGTCGATCGCCGACTTCCAGATGATCTCCAACCGCTCGATCAAGTACGGGTCCAGTGCAACGACCACGGGCAAGCTCTACAGCTCCGAGGACATCAACCACCAGGGGGTCGCCGAAGCCCCGGCGTACGCCCAGCGGCGGGTGTGCTCGCACAGCGGCTTCCTCTGCGGCAACAGCACCTATACCGGCTCCGACGTCTACCGGTCCGGCGCGTTCGACTCGACGACGACGCCGAGCTTCAACGAGGTGTTCCCGACGCCGATCGACTTCAACCAGTTCACCCAGAACCGGCTCGACCTGAAGGACGCCGCGGAGGCCGACGGCATCGCGCGCAACGACCCCTCGGCAAGCGGCTGGCTGGTGCAGTTCCTCTCCAACGGGAAGGTCAGGATCTGGCGCATCCACAGCTCGGCCAACCTCGGGCACGAGATGCGCGGACTGGACTGTCCCGAGACCCTCGATGTGCCCGAGAACGGCGCCATGTACTTCGAGCAGTCGGTCGTCATCTCCGACGGTGAGGGCCTCACCGACGCATGTGGGGGAGGCGGTCAGCGCGACTCGGTCGTCAACGGCCGCGTCAGCATCTCCACGCCCGGCACGATCTTCATCGGGGGCAACATCGAGTATGGCGCCGACAGCGTGCTGGGCCTCATCGCGGCCCAGGAGATCGTGATCACCGATTACACGCCACGTGTCCTGGTGTGGCGCGCCGCGACCCTGGCCCAGGGCGGCCAGTGGCGCACCAACCGGGGTTCCAACGACGGCCGCCACGACTCGATGACCTACATCGGCGCTCAGGCCACCGCCAACGGCGGCTACGCCTCGCAGTTCCTGCAGCGCGAGTACCAGTACGACGAGGTGCTTCAGCGGCTGCGGCCGCCCTTCTACCCGATCATCGAGGGCTCTTGGACGACCCGCTACTGGCGGGAGGTCACCCCGCCGCAATAGGGGGGACCCTCGCCGGCCGGACCGCCGCGCGATCCGGCCGGGCATAGTGTCCGGCGATGACCGCGACCGCCTTCGGCGCCCTCCTGATCATCCTGGCGGGCGCGGCGGCCCGCCATTTCGGCCTGCTGTCGCGCGACGACGGGCCGGCGCTGGTCCGGATCGTCATCTACCTGGCGCTGCCGCCGCTGATCTTCCTGATCCTCGTGCGCGCCGAGCTCGAGACCGCGCTGCTGCTGGTCCCGGTGGCCGCGTACATCATCCACGCGATCCTGCTGGTGCTGGCCTACGGCTCGTGCCGCATCGCCGGGCTCGAGCGCAAGCGAACCGGCGCGATCATGGTGACCGTCGCCGTGGGGAACACCGGCTTCTTCGGGCTGCCGCTGATCGCGGCCAGCGGCGAGGGTTTCAGCCTTGCGGCCGCCGTGATGTACGACGCGCTGGCGACCGGGGTCATCACCTGGACCTCGACCGTCCTGATCTCGTCGAGCTTCGGCGGGGAGGGGCATGCGCGGCTTCGCTGGCAGGACCTGGTGCGCCTTCTGTGGTTGCCGCCCAACCTGGCCCTGATGGCCGGCATCGCCGTCAACCTGGCCGGCGTCGACGAGCTCCCCTTGGCCGTCGAGCGACCGCTCGAGCTGATGGGGGCCGCGGTGCTCCCGCTGGTGATGCTCTACGCCGGGTTGCTGCTGGAGGTGAAGGGGCTCGAGAGGCTCTGGGCCGACCTGGGCTACATCACGATCGTGCGCCTGGGGCTGGCCGCTCTGGTCGGCCTGGCCGTCGCGACGGCCCTGGGCCTCGAGGGGGACGTTCTGAACACCGTGGTCATCATGGCGGCGATGCCCGCAGCCATGATGTCGCTGGTGCTGGGGTCGAGCTACGGTCTGCGATCCGACATCCTTGCCGGCGCCGTCGTGGTGACGACCCTGCTCGCCACGATCACCCTGCCCCTCGTGCGGAGTCTGTTGCTGTGAGTGAGCCCACCTTCGGAGACCGCTTGGCCGAGGCCGTCGAGCGCCGCGGCAGCCAGGTGGTGCTCGGGCTCGACCCGCACCCGCCCGCG
>JARFPS010000155.1 GCA_029288175.1 Miltoncostaea sp.
GGCGCAGCCAGCCGCGCTCGGCTGCGGCCACGTTGAAGTCGCGCAGCGTGTCGCGATCGGCGTCCGCCTCGATCGACGAGCCGCCGCGCCCGCTCCAGCGAAGGTCGTGAAGGTGGAAAAGGGTGTCGGTGGCGTCGGCGGCGTCGCCCACCTCGGCCAGGGTGAACGCGACGTCGCCGCTCTCGTTCAGCCGGCGGACCCTCCGGCGCGTCTCCTTGCGGGTGCGCCGCGACACCGCCGAGGCGAGGTACTCGTCCCAGGTGCGTCCCTCCACGTCGATCCTGGGTCGCTCCTCGCGCCGTCGGTTCCACGGGCTCGTCGCCCGTCGCCCCAGCGCCGCCTCGAGCGCGTCCGCCCAGCCGTCGGCGGGGTCGCAGTTGGCCAGCTGCACCAGGTCCCACCCGAGGCCGGACCGCGCGATCGCCGAGCCGGCAAGCGCCGCGGCGCCTCGGGCGTCGAGCGGCGGAGCGGCGAGCGGCCGGAACCCGTCGCCCAAGCGGTCGCCCGCGAAGCCGAGCACGGTCAGGGGGCCACGGCGGCGGACCACCAGCGGCACGATCCCCACCAGCCGGTCCCCGTCGTGCACGGCGACCACGAAGGGCTTGTCGGCGTGGTGGGCCGTCCACGCCCGGAGCCACTCCGGCGTCAGGAAGGGGTTGCCGTCGCGAAGCGCAAGCCCCCTCCAGGAGTGGGCGAGCGTGTCGAGCGAGCGCGCTTCGCGGACGACGCCGACGCGCAGCTCCGCGGCGCCGCTCGGGGTGTCCTCGTCTGGCGGGGGCGGGGGTGGCATCGGGCCGCCGAACTCTAGCGTCCGGCCGCGCGCGTCCCGTCGTCGCGCGATGGTCGACGCTCTGCGGACTTCGTCGCGCGGTCGAGACCGGCCTCGACCTTCGTTCAGGCGTGACTTGACCTTCGTACAGGTGCAGAAATTCGCCGGAATGAGACCTTCAGGGGCGTGCTTCGTCGAACGGTGGGCGTGCTCTCCGCCGTCGGTATTGCCGTAGCAGCGGGAGCCTTGGTGGGGACGGCGGTGGCGCCGCCTCCGCCGGGAACGCTGCTGCCCGACCTCGTGGCCGATCCGCCCGAGCGCGCCATCGTCCGGGACCACACGTATCCGGACGGATCTCCCGCCCGGCTGCTCCGTTTCGACGGCTTCGTGCACAACATCGGACCCGGGCCGCTGGAGGTTCGGGGCACCGACCTGGTGGGCCTTGAGTACTCCAACTCGCGTCAGTACGTCCAGTACGCCGAGACGCCCAGCGGCGAGATGGTCCCCGTGGAGCCCCCGCCCGGGCCGCCCACGATCCGTTTCGAGAACGACGACGGGCACAACCACTTCCACTTCCTCGAGGCCGCCACCTATTCGCTGTGGAACGAGGACCGCTCGGCGCAGGCTGCTCCGGGGCAGAAGACCGGCTTCTGCCTCGTTGACAGCGAGCGTGTGGAGACGACGGGTCCGGCCGGCCGCCAGTACTTCGTGGGCGACTTCTGTCATCAGAACCAGCCGAACGCTCCCGACATCGTCATGGGGGTTTCGGCCGGCTGGCGCGACGTCTATCACCGCGACCTCGCGCTGCAGTGGGTCGACATCTCGGACACGGCGCCGGGCATCTACTGGCTGGCCGCCGAGATCGACACGAACAACCACATCGCCGAGGCGGACGAGACGAACAACGACCGGACGTTCGCCGAGCAGCCGTCGACGGTTCCGGGCTATGTGGCCCAGCCGATCGACGCCGGGTCGCTTCCGGCCGACCAGGCATCGTCGATCGGGCTTGCCTCCGAGACCTTCGGCAGCCCGGGGTCCCGTGCCTTCCGGATCGAGTCGCTGCCCGCGGGCGGCTCGCTGAGCGCGGGCGGCACCGCGCTCGGCGTCGGCGACGAGGTGACCGCGTCGTCGGTGACCTACACGCCGAGCCCCGGGTTCACGGGCGCTGACCTGTTCGCCTACAGCGCGCTCGACCAGAGCAGCCCGTATCCGCGGACGCCTCCGACCGCCACGGCCACCATGGTCGTCGGGGGTGACCCCGGAGGGACCACGGTCGCCATCTCGGGCGCACCGTCCACCACGAACATCGACACCAGCGTCCAGCTGAGCTCCGCGGTGACGGGCGCCGGCCCGGGCGTGACCTGGTCGGTCGACGGCGTCGTGGGCGGAAACTCCACGGTGGGCACCATCTCGCCTGCGGGCCTCTACCGGGCGCCGTCCGCCGTGCCGCCGGGTGACGAGGTCACCGTGCGCGCCACGTCCGTCGACACGCCCGCGGCCTTCGCCGAGGTGACCATCGGCATCGTCGATCCGGGCCAGCCGCCTCCCGCGCCGGGCCCGGCCGACAACCTGATCACCAATCCGTCCTTCGAGCAGAGCACCGCGGGGTGGGGCTCCTGGGCCGCCGATGTCACCCGGGTCCCCGCCGGCGACGCCCCCGACGGCGCGTACGTCGCCCGGGTCGCCTCCGATGGCGGTGGCACGTTCACGATCGACGACGACGGTCAGACCGTCGGATCGGCCGATCCGAACGCGACCTACGTCGCGCGGGCGTTCGTCCGGGCCGCGAGCCCGTCCTCGCTGGGCAAGCCGGTCAGCGTGACCATCCGAGAGCGCAGCCCGAGCGGCGCGCTCCGCTCCATCCGCGGGCCGTCGATCCTTCTGACCAACGACTATCAGGAGGTCAGCGTCACGCTGGCCGACCCGGTGTCGGGCGGCGCGATCGACCTGTACGTGGCCCAGTTCCAGGTCAGCTCGGGCGACGCGTTCTTCATCGACCAGATCTCGCTCAGCGACGGCACCACGGCGCTGTTGCCCGACTTCGAGGTCGATCCCGAGTCCCCGCAGGCGGATCAGGAGGTCACCTTCACCGACACGTCCCTCGACAGCGACGGCACCATCGTCAGCCGCGAGTGGGACCTGGACGGCGACGGCGCGTTCGACGACTCCACCGGGACCATCGTCTCGCGCACCTACTCGACGGCCGGCGACGTGACGGTGGGCCTGCGGATCACCGACGACGACGGGAACACGGCCACCACCACGCGCGTGGTGACCATCTCCGCGCCTCCGCCGCCCAACCAGGACCCGACCGCCTCCTTCACCGTGGCGCCCGGCGACCCCGAGATCGGCGAGACGGTCACCTTCACCGACACCTCGACCGACCCCGACGGCTCGATCGTCGACCGCTCGTGGGACCTCAACGGCGACGGCATCTTCGACGACGCCCACGACGGCCCCGAGACGGCGCCCAGTCGGGCGTATGCGGCGGCGGGCGACATCACCGTCGCCCTCAGGGTCACCGACGACGACGGCGGCACCGACACCACCACCACCGTGGTGACGATCTCCGACGCGCCTCCGCCTCCGCCTCCGCCGCCCAACCAGGACCCGACGGCCTCCTTCACCGCGGTCTCATATAACCCACTCCGAGCCCACGAGACTTGAATCCAAATCTCGTATTCCG
>JARFPS010000154.1 GCA_029288175.1 Miltoncostaea sp.
CGCCGGATCAGCGGCCGAGCCCGCCCTGACCGGGCCGGGGGCCGGCGGTTTCCTGCTGGCGCGCGACCCGTCCGGACGGCTGACGCTGCTGGACCTCTTCGTGGCGGTTCCGGGCCTCGGGCCCCGCGGCCGGTCGCTCGACGGCGACGAGCTCGATTCGTTCACCGTTCCCTTCGGCGGCGCCGAGCAGGTGTTCCACATCGGGCCGGCCTCGGTGGCCACGCCCGGGATGGTCCCCGGAGTGGCGGAGGCCTCGCGCCGTCTCGGCGCCCTCGATCTCCGCGATCTGGTGGCGCCGGCGGCGGCCATCGCCCGTGAGGGCGCGCCCCTCACGGCGCAGGCCGAGTATCTCCACCGGATCCTCCACGAGATGCTGACCTTCACGCCGGAGGCGGCCGCGATCTTCGAGCCCGAGGGGAGGCCGCTGCGGCGCGGTGAGCGCATCGTCAACCCCGACCTCGCCGAGACGTTGGAATGGATCGGTCGCGAGGGGCCGGAGGTGCTGACGCGTGGCTCGCTGGGCGCGGCGGTCGTCGACCACCTGCGCGAGGTGGGGGGGCTCGTGACCGCCGAGGACCTGTCCGCCTATGAGGTGATCGAGCGTGCGCCGGTGGAGATCGAGTTCGCCGGGGCGACGGTGGTCACCAACGCGCCGCCCAGCACCGGCGGCAGTCTCATCGCAACGGCGCTGGCGGAGCTCGACCGGGAGGGCTTCCACGGCGACGACGCAGAGCGCCTCCTCGCGCTGGCGCGTGCGTCCGAGGTGGCCAACCGGCGGCGCGACGAGCTGGGCCACGAGGCGCTTCGCCGCTCCGACGCCCCGGACCGGCTCGGCATCGGGGGCCTGAGCGATCCGCGCCGGCGGCCGACCGGCACCACCCACGTGAGCGCCGTCGACGCCGAGGGCGGCAGCGCCGGCCTCAGCACGAGCAACGGGTCCGGCTCGGGCGTCGTGGTGCCGGGGACGGGCTTCCTGCTGAACAACATGCTGGGCGAGGAAGATCTCAACCCCGACGGCTTCGGCGCCATCCCACCCGGCCAGCGCATGTCGAGCATGATGGCGCCGACCCTGGTGCTGCGCGGCGATCGCCCCCCGCTCGCCATCGGCTCCGCGGGGTCCAACCGCCTGCGTTCGGCGATCACCCAGTCCATCGCGTGGATCGTGGGCGGCGGCATGTCGCCGGGGATGGCCGTCGGGCGCCCCCGGCTGCACGTCGAGGGCGGCCGCGTGGACGTCGAGCCGGGCATCCCCGACTCGGTCGTGTCGGCGCTCGAAGGCGATGGTTGGGCCGTGCGGCGCTGGAGCGAGCAGAACCTCTTCTTCGGCGGCGTGTCGGTGGCGGGGCCGACGCCCGCGGGTCTCGAGGCGGCGGGCGATCCGAGGCGCGGTGGAGGTGCCGCCGGCGTGACCCACGACGGCCGCGTCGTCGCGCTCGGCTAGTGTGCGCCACGTGAGCGCGGGCGAGATCGACGTGGACGGCATCAACTACGTGCTCGAGCCCCAGGAGGTGCGGGCCTCCCTGACCGACGACCCGAACGCCATGTGGGGCTTCGCCGTGCATGTGCTCCGCGACGGCGGGCTGGTGGGCGTCAAGACGTGCTTCGTGGGGCGCCTGGGCATCGAGCTGTCCGAGCCCGAGGCGCTTGCGCTCCCGATCGACGAGCTGGCGCCGGTGCTTCACCGAAAGGCCTTCGAGAAGATCGAGGAGCGCCTGCGCGAGGGCGAGGCCGGCGACGAGATCCTGTTCGCCTGACGCCCCGAGGGGCGTGGTTGTTATCTAGGCGCGATAACTTGCCGGGCCGAGGACGCGGCGTCGTGGCGGTGGTCGTTCCCACGGTCGCGGTGGAGGGCGCGGGGACGGGGCGCTCGGCGGGGCACTAGCGCAGGTCGCGCCGGAGGAAGCTCCACCAGCCGACCGCGAGGCACACCGCCGCGAGCACGAAGGGCAGGGCCACGTCCCAGTCGAGACCGTTGATGAACATGGCGTCCTCCACGTACCAGCGCCATGGCGAGATCCAGGTCAGCGCGTCCAGGCTCCCGGTCACGTTCGACAGCGTGTAGAGGATGTACCCGGCGATCGCGAACCCCGATGCGATCCCGACGGCGAGCCCATGGCGACCGAGGACCGCCCCCAGCAGAAAGGCCGTGGAACCGGTGCCGACACCCACCGCCAGGGCCGCAAAGGTCCCCGCTGCGACGTTGCCGGCGTCGATCCCGGGGTTGGTCGTCGTGGATCCGTCCGGCGCAGTTGCCGTCATCGCCGTGGTCAGGTCGAAGAGCGGAGCGCTTGCGAGCAGGGCGACTCCGGAGACCACGGCCGCGATTGCCAGGATCGAGATCATTCCGGCGAACCGGGCCACGAGGACCTCGCCCCGCCGCACGGGCTTTGACAGCAGGTACTCGAGCGTGCCGCGTTCCTCGTCGCCCGCGATGGCGGCGCCCCCCAGCGCGATGCCGAACGCCATCAGCACCCAGGGGACCACGTTGGCGTAGAGGTTCGTCCAGATGAAGCCGAGCGGTGAGGACGGGTCGATGTCGCCCGAAAGCCCCAGCAGCGAGGACAGCCCGCCGCCCTCCTCGACATCGTCGAACACACCCTCCAGGGAGGGGTAGAAAGCCGCCGTGACGGCCACGATCGCCGCCAGGCCGAGCGTCCACGAGATCGTCGAGCGCAGGCGGACCCGGAACCACTGCGCGTAGACACGCGTGACGTGCGCGGGGTTCACCGCCGGGACTCCTCGAAGAGGTCCAGGAAGACGTCGTCCAGGTCGCGCCGCTCGGTTCGCACCGCCGTGGCCCCCAGTCGGCCGGCCGTGCTCAGCGCCGCGGCGGCCGAGCCGTTCAGCGTCACGGTGAGCTCGTCGGCTTCTCCGCCGGCATCGACCTCCTGGACGCCGGGCAGTCCCTCGAAGGCCGCCGGATCGGTCCGCCCGGCGAAGGTGAACACCACCCTCCCGGTGGTCTGCCGGCGCAGGTCGGCCATGGTCAGCTCACGCGCCAGCCTCCCGTCGCGGATGAGGCCCACCCGGTCGGCGACCCTCTCCACCTCGGCCATCACGTGCGACGTCAGCCAGATGGTGGCCCCCTCGGCCTTGCGCTCGGCCAGTAGCTCTCGGAACTCCTCCTGCAGCACGGGGTCGAGGCCGCTGGTCGGCTCGTCGAGGATCAGCAGCTCGGGTCGGCCCATGAAGGCGAGGATCAGCCCGACCTTGCGCCGGTTGCCGGTGCTCAGCTCGCGCACCGGGCGGGTGGGATCGAGCCCGAAGCGCTCGATCAGGTCGTCCAGGCGGCGTCGATCCGGCGTCGCCGCGAGCGAGCCGAAGAACATGAACGCCTCGTGGGCCGTGGTGTTGCCCGCGAGGTTCAGGTCGCCGGGCAGATAGCCGACGCGGGCACGGATGTTCGGGTCGCCGCCGGCCCCGTCGAGCACGCGGGCCGTCCCTCGCGTCGGCCGGATGAAGTCCAGCAGCATGCGCGCCGTCGTCGACTTACCCGACCCGTTCCGACCGAGGAACGCGTAGCACTCTCCCGCCTCCACTCGGATCGACAGATCATCGACCGCGACGAGATCGCCCCATTGCTTGGTGAGACCGTGCGTCTCGATGGCGTGTCGCACGGGAGGAGCCTACGTCGCGCCGGGTGGCGGCGATCGGCTAGGACGCGTCGAGCAGACGCTCCACGCTGTCGGGGCCGCCGCGCAGCATCGCCGCGGCGCGGCGCGCGCTAC
>JARFPS010000202.1 GCA_029288175.1 Miltoncostaea sp.
GCCAGGGTCAGCTCGAGACGGGCCAGGAATCCGGCCAGCAGCAGGTTCACGTCGGCGCCGTTCTCGGTGATGACCATGTGCGATCCGGCTGCGAGCACGACCAGATGGGCGCTGGGGAGGCCCTCCGCCAGCTCACTCGACAGCCACGGCGGCGTCAGCGGATCGCGCGCGCCGGCGACGACCAGCGCCGGAGCGGTGATGTCTCCGAGGCGCTCCCGCATGTCGTGGGCACGACACGCTCGATACGCCGACGCCAGCGCGTCGGAGCCGCCCTCCACAATCGCGGCCCGGGCACGTTCCACCAGCGGTCCGGTCGGGTCGGCGAACGCCGCCCCGGTCAATCGCCTCGCCTCGCCCTCGATGTCGTCGACCGCTCGCTCAAGGGCGTCGTCGGGCACCGGTAGGCGCGCGCCGGTGGCGATCAGGACGAGCCCGTCGACGACCCCGGGCGCGGCCGCCGCCAGCTGGAGCGCCACGGCTCCCCCGAGCGAGTGCCCCACCAGCACCCGTGGCGCGTCCATGCGCTCGACCGCCGGCAGCACGCGCTCGGCGGCGGCGGCGGGAGTGTCGGGGAGCGGCCCGTCGTCCGGATCGAACAGCCACACCGCGCGGCTCCCCTCAAAGCGGGGCAGCTGCACCGCCCAGACGTCGGGGCCCGCGCCGCTGCCGTGCAGGAACAGCACGCCGGGCGCCGTCACGAGAGGGCTCCCAGCGCCCGCTCCACGGCGTCCTCGGGCGAACCGGCCAGGATCGGGGCGGGGGCGGTCTCGCCCGCCGGTGAGGCCACGGTCCACGATCGCAGCAGCACCACGGGCCGGCCGAGGCGGGAGGCGAGCGCGATCTCCGACAGCGTGCCCCACGCGCCGCCCACCGCGATGACCGCGGCCGCCGACGCCACGACGGCCAGGTTGCGCGCCTCGCCCACGCCGGAGCACACCACCACGTCCGCGTGCTCGGTGGCCTCGGAGCGGTCGGTCCCGGGGATGACCGCGATGACGCGCCCACCGGAGCGCCGCGCTCCCTCGCTGGCGGCGTTCATGACACCCCCCAGACCTCCTGTGATCACGGTCGCCCCGCGCTCGGCGAGCAGGCCTCCCACCGCACGCGCGTCGTCCATCACCGGGCCGCCCTCGGGGCTTCCCTGGCCGATCACCGCCACCACCGGTCCCCGCACCGTGTGAATCCTAGTGCCCCGCCGGGAATCGGTCCTCCGGGCGCCCGATCGTGTCGGCCCGGAGGTCCTGCCGTGCTCTGGTAGCCTCGCCGGCCGTGGCGCGCCTGTTCATCGCGTTGGACTTCGACGGCACCATCACCCGCCGCGACACGCTGCACGTCATCGTCGAGCGCTTCGGAACCCGCGGTCTGTGGGCTCAGCTCGAGCCGCTTCTGCGCTCGGGCGAGATCACGATCGAAGAGGCGATGGAGCGGGAGTTCGCGAGCGTGCGGGCCACGCCCGAGGAGGTTCTGCAGGTGGTGTTGGACGAGGCCGGGGTCCGGCCCGGGTTCGGCGAGCTTGTCGACTGGGCGCGATCGGAGGACCACCGTCTCGCCGTGCTCAGCAACGGGTTCCGGCGCGTCATCGACGCCGTGCTCGCATCCGCGGGTCTTGCGCACCTCCCGGTGAGCAGCCACGACGCCGAGTTCGGAGCGGACGGCTGCCGCCTCGTCTGGGCGGAGCGCGGGGTCCGGTGCGAGCACTGCGAGAGGCACTGCAAGCGGCACGACCTCCACGGGATGTGGGAGGGCGAGGAGCTGGTGTACGTGGGCGACGGCATCTCGGATCGTTGCGTCGCGCCCCTCGCCGACACGATCTTCGCGCGGGCCGGCCTGGCGGAGTACCTGGCCGGCGAGGATGTGCCCTTCGTGCCGTTCGACGACTTCCACGACGTGCTGGACCATCTGCGCGGCCCGGTGGCGAGCGCAGCGTGAGCTGGCAACCGGTCGAATCGGCCGACGCCTGGGGGCGGATGGAGGAGCGCGCCCTGGCCCGGTGGCGCCAGGACCGCGTGTTCGCGCGCAGCGTGGAGGCACGGCGCGACGCGAGCCCCTACGTGTTCTACGAGGGCCCACCGACCGCCAACGGGCGGCCGGGCTCGCATCACGTGCTGTCGCGCGTCTTCAAGGACATCTTCCCGCGCTTCCAGACCATGCGGGGCCGCTACGTCGATCGCCGCGGGGGCTGGGACTGTCACGGCCTGCCGGTGGAGCTCGAGGTCGAGAAGAAGCTCGGCATCTCGGGCAAGCCGGAGATCGAGGCCTACGGCGTGGAGAAGTTCAACGAGCTGTGCCGCGAGTCGGTGGTCACCTACCTCGAGGAGTGGGAGCAGCTGACCGAGCGCGTGGGCTTCTGGGTCGACACGGAGCGGGCGTACCGGACCATGGACTCCGACTACATCGAGTCGGTCTGGTGGAGCCTCGCCCGGTTGTTCGAGCGCGGTCTCCTCTTCGAGAGCCACAAGGTGGTCCCGTACTGCCCGAGGTGCGGGACGGCGCTGAGCAGCCACGAGGTGGCGCAGGGCTACCAGGACGTCGTCGACCCGTCGGTGTACGTCCGGTTCCCCATCGCCGGGGACTCCGACCGATCGCTCCTGGTCTGGACGACGACCCCCTGGACGCTCCCCTCCAACCAGGCCGTGGCCGTGAACCCCGACATCGAGTACGTCGAGGTCACCTCGGGCGACGAGGCCTTGATCCTGGCGGCCTCCCGCGTGGAGGAGGTGCTGGGGGACGCCGCCGGGCCGGCCCGCGCGATCCCCGCCGACGAGCTGGTCTCGCTCCGGTACGAGCCGCCGTTCCCGTACATCGACGGAGAGCACCGCGTCGTACCGGCCCCGTTCGTCTCGACCGACGAGGGAACGGGCCTGGTCCACATCGCCCCGGCCTTCGGGGCCGACGACATGGAAGTCGGCCGGGAGCACGGCCTGGGCGCGCCGAGCCCCATCGACGCGCAGGGCAGGTTCACCGACCAGGTGCCGCCGGTGGCCGGCGCGTTCGCCAAGGACGCCGACGCGGATCTCATCGACGACCTCGACCGGCGCGGCCGGCTGCACCACCGCGTCGAGTACGAGCACTCCTATCCCCACTGCTGGCGGTGCAACACCCCGCTGCTCTACATGGCGCGGCCCTCCTGGTACGTGCGCACCACCCAAGCCGTCGACCGCATGATCGCGTCCAACAGCGAGATCGGATGGCATCCCGATCACGTTCGCGAGGGCCGCTTCGGCCAGTGGCTGCGCGGCAACGTCGACTGGGCGCTGTCGCGGGCGCGCTACTGGGGCACGCCCCTGCCCATCTGGCGCTGCGGCGAGTGCGACGCGACCACGGCCGTGGGTTCGTTCGAGGAGCTGGCCGAGCGCGCCTCGCAGCCGTTGGGCGACGACTTCGATCCGCATCGCCCACACGTCGACCGCATCGAGCTCCCCTGCGGCGAGTGCTCCGGGACGATGCGACGCGAGCCGGACGTGATCGACGTCTGGTACGACAGCGGCGCCATGCCCT
The DNA here is from genome assembly GCA_029288175.1 of Miltoncostaea sp. Taxonomy (GTDB): domain Bacteria; phylum Actinomycetota; class Thermoleophilia; order Miltoncostaeales; family Miltoncostaeaceae; genus JARFPS01. The sequence continues at coordinate 3,499 of JARFPS010000202.1, forward strand.
TCGCGCAGATCCACCACCCGTTCTCGGGCGAGGATCTCGACCAGCACTTCCCCGCGGACTTCATCTGCGAGGCGCTCGATCAGACCCGGGGCTGGTTCTACTCGCTCCACGCCGAGGCCACCCTGCTCTTCGACCAGCCCGCCTACCGCAACGTGGTGTGCCTGGGCCTGATCCTCGACTCCGAGGGCCAGAAGATGAGCAAGAGCCGCGGCAACGTCATCGAGCCGTGGGAGGTCATCGAGCGGCAGGGCGCCGACGCTTTCCGCTGGTATCTGTTCACCGCCCAGAGCCCGTGGGACTCCTTCCGGTTCAGCCTGGAGGCCGTCGATGAGGCCAAGCGCCGGTTCCTGCTGACGCTCTGGAACACCTACGCCTTCATGGTCACCTACGCGGACCTGCCCGACGGCTGGAGCCCGGGCGGCGAGGATCCCCCCGCCGCGGAGCGGCGCCCGCTCGACCGCTGGGCGCTGTCGCGGCTCGATCGCCTGGTCGACACGGTCACGGATCGCCTGGAGGCCTACGACGCCACCGGCGCCGGCCGCGCCATCCAGGACTTCGTCGAGGACCTCTCCAACTGGTACGTGCGCTCCGGGCGCCGACGCTTCTGGCAGATCGGTCGGGACGAGGACGGGGACGTGGACGACGCGCGCGCCGCGTTCTCCACCCTCCACGAGTGCCTCACCACCGTCTCGCTGCTGGTCGCGCCGTTCTGCCCGTTCGTGGCCGACGAGATGTACCGCAACCTCGTCCACGCCCATGACCCCGCCACGCCCGACAGCGTGCACCTCGCGGACTGGCCCGAGTCCGGTGGACGGCAGGACCCGGAGCTCGAAGAGGCGGTCGCCGCGGCCCGCGAGGCCGTGGCCGTGGGCCGAGGCGCCCGGGCCGAGTCGAAGCTGAAGGTGCGTCAGCCCCTCGCCGAGGCGGTCATCGCCTGCCCGCCCGCCACGGCGGACATCCTCGAGGCCGCCGAGCTCATCACCGCGCTCATCGCCCAGGAGCTCAACGTCCGCGAGGTGCGCTTCGTCACCGATCCGGGCGAGCTGGTGGACGTCGCGCTCAAGCCCAACTATCGCCGCCTCGGCCCCCGCTTCGGCAACAGGATGCCGTCGGTCGCCGAGGCCGTGGCGGCGCTGCCCCCCTCGGAGACGGCTCGCCGGCTCGACGACGGAGAGTCGATCGAGATCGAGATCGACGGAGAGGCCCAGGAGCTCGGGCCGGACGACGTGCTTCGCGAGGCGCGACCCGCCGAGGGCTATGCCGTCGGGCGCAGCGGTGGGCTGGCCGTCGCGCTGGCCACCGAGCTCGACGACGATCTCGAGCTCGAGGGGCTCGCGCGGGAGATCGTCCACGCCGTCCAGGGCGCGCGGCGCGACGCCGGGCTGCGCGTGGAGGAGCGCATCGCCCTGCACCTCGACGGCTCCGGGCGCCTGCGCGAGGCGATCGACGCGCATCGTGAGCGCATCGCGGCCGAGGTCCTCGCAGAGCGCCTGACGGTCGGCCACGGCTCGACGATCGCCGCCACCCACCGCGCGGAGCACGAGATCGAGGGCGAGCCTCTGTCCGTGCGCCTGGAGCCGACCGGGCGCGCGAGCGCCTGAGCGCGGCCCCCGCGGGGTCTACGCCCCGCCGCCGCCCCAGGTCGCGGCGCGGTTGCCCAGGATGTCGGCGTCGCCCTTCAGGCGACCCCAGACCCGCTCCTCGTCGAGGTCCATCGACTCGATCAGATCCGGGAGCCGCATGACGAGCTGCGGACGCTCGAACCAGAGACCGCAGACCTTCCCGTCGCCGCGGACGACATGGACGCCGTCCTCGACGGCCTCCGAGGACATGTCGGCGAACGGTTGGACGTTGGCGATGGACAGATAGATCGGCGGCATCGTCACCCGAGGTGTTTGGCGAGGGTCTTATCGAGCTTCTTCGACCGTACGTTACCGACCACGCGCTCGATCTCGGCGCCCTCCCTGAAGAGGATCAGCGTGGGCAGGCTCAGCACGCTGTGGCTGCTCGCCGCGCCGGGGTTCTCGTCGACGTTCAGCGACACGACGCTCATGCGATCGCGATAGCGTTCGGCCATCTCCGCTACCGTCGGCTCGAGCGCCGCGCACGGCTTGCACCAGGTCGCCCAGAAGTCGACGAGCACGGGCTCCGACCGACCGAGCACCTCCTCGTCCCAGGAGGCATCGGTCACCGCCGGCAGCTCGCTCACACCCGGAACTCCACGTCCATGCCCACCGCCACCTGGTCGAACAACTCTTCGACGTCCGGGATGTGCATGCGGATGCAGCCGTGGCTGGCCGCGGTCCCGATCGTCTCATCAGCGTAGGTGCCGTGGATGCCGATGGCCGGGGACGAGGTTCCGATCCAACGTGTGCCCAGTGGGTTGCCGGGGCCGGGCGGGATCGGCCCCAGCCCGGCGGCCCAGGGCGAGTCGGGCGGGAACCAGGCCGGGTTCCGCTGAAGGTCGGTGACGGTGAACGATCCGACGGGGCTGGGGTGGGCGGCGGTGCCGATGGCGACGCGGTACGTTCTGGCCACGCGTCCGTCCCGCACCAGGCGGAGCTTTTTCTGGGTGAGGTTGACGACGATCCGTCCGACCATGGCGTCGCGGGTGGCCGGGTCGACCCGGCCGGTGATGGGCAGGCGGTAGCGCTTCTGGTAGCGCCGCACGGCGCCCTCCGTGCGCCGGTCGAACACCTCCCGCGGGCGACCCTTGTAGACCTTGGCCAACGCCAGCCGGCCGTGCAGGGCGGAGACGTCGTCGCCGCGCGCGCCGCGCACGAGCGTGCTGCCGCCGAAGATGTCGGTGCTGTTGACGTTGACCTTGGTGGTGGCCGTGGCGATGTTGCCGGCGGGGTCGCGCGCCCACATCCTCACCGTGCTCGTGCCCTCGGGCAGCGTTCCGACCGAAAGGGCGAACCGGCGGCCGTCGAGGGCGATGCGGGGCGCCCCCTGGGCGAACGCCGCCTCATCGACGGTGGGGGCGTCGGCCCCTCGGACCGCCGTGAACGGCCGCCCGTTGATCGCTCCGCCGAAGACCAGAGCCTCGGGCCGGTCCTTCGGCAGCGTGCCGTACAGGAGCGGCGCGGCGGTCTCGGTGACCCGGGCGCCGCCGGGCGGGCCCGACAGGACCAGGGCCGGGGCGGTGGTGTCGACGACCACGCGACGCGTGGACGACCGGGTGTTGCCCGCGGCGTCCCGCGCGGTGATCCGCACGTCGCTGCGTCCTTCGGGAAGCCGTGCCGTCGCTCGCCAACGGCCCTTCGGCGCGCCCACGCGGACGCGACCGCCCTCCCATGCCACGACCACCGCGCTGCCCGGCTCGGCCCGGCCTCCGAACGGTACGCGCCGGCGTGACTGGAGCGTCCCCCGGCGCGGGGCGCCGACGACGAGCGCGGGCCGCGTGGTGTCGACCGTGAACGACCACTCCCGCCGCGACGACGGGCTGAAGATGTTGCGGATGCCGACCAGGACCTCCACCGTGTGCCGGCCCTGAGCGAGGCGCGCGGTGGGCACGGTGACCACCCCGTCGGC
>JARFPS010000216.1 GCA_029288175.1 Miltoncostaea sp.
ATAGCGCAGCCGGTGGGGAACAGATAGTGCGCGTACACCACGTCGACCTCTCGGGCGGCGCCCGCCGCGCGCCGCCCCAGCCCGGCGTACTTGACGGGCGTCCTCAGCGGCCCGTGGGCACGGGTGTCGATCGCCTCCACACGGACGTCGGCGCCGGCCCGTTCCAGCGCCGACGCCATACGAGCGACGAACGCCCCGAAGTCCGGGTCGTTCTTGCCGGGATACATGTTGCTGAGCACCAGCACCCTCAGGCCGCCGGCGCTCATGTGGCCGGAGCCGTCCTGGGACCGTCCTCGGGCTCCGCCGCCCCGACCGGCGCGCGATGGGCTGCTCCGATCGCGAGCGCGGCCCCCGCGACCACCCACGTGAACGGATCCTCGAAGAAGGCGGCGTACAGCACGCTGTGGACCGCGATCGCGGCGAGCATCGCGAGCAGCGTCCACTGCGCCCATCCGTCGGGACCTCCCACCCGGGAGCCGCGCGCGATCGCCAGGGCCGTGGCGACCCCCAGCACCAGGAACAGCGCGAAGCCCACGATGCCCGACTCCGACAGCACCGTGACCGGGGTGTTGTGCGACACCACGACCCGGATGCGCCGACGCTCGGCCTCCGGGAGAGTCTCCTCGAAGCGGTCTCCGAACGCCCCGAGTCCGGCTCCGGCGATCGGGTCGTCGCGCCAGATCTCGAGACCGCCCTCGACCAGCCCGAAGCGGCCTTCGCTGACCTGGTCGAGCCGTTCGGTGGAGGTCGCGGCTCGTCGCACGTTGTCGCTCGCCGCGAACGCCCCGACCGCGAACAACGCCAGCAGCACGCCGCCCACGGCGAGCGTCCGGCGGGCGCCGAACGCACGCCAGGCCAACAGCGCCAGGCCCAGCCCCAGCCCCAGCGCGCTCGACCGCGAGAAGGTCACCCACAGCCCCGCCGTCATGATGACCGCCGCCGCGCCGAGGGCACCGAGGACCCGGGGGTCGTTGCTCAACCAGGCGATCGCCACCGCCGCCAGGAGCGCCAGCATCAGATAGCGCCCCAGGATGTTGGGGTCGAAGAAGAAACTGTTGACGCGGAAGAAGCGGCTGTACACGTTGGCCTGCTGGAGCGTGTCGTTCCAGTAGATGCTCGAGCGCGTCGCGTACTGGAAGACGGCGAAGGCCGCCATCGGCACCGCCAGCGCCACCGTGGTCACGCCCAGGGCGCGGAGGGCGCCGGCGGTGGGCCAGAGGGCCACCACCAGGCGGAAGAGCACGACGAACGGCAGGTAGAAGAAGACCGCCTTCACCGCCGCCTCGGACGGGTCGGCGCTCCAGAGCGAGCTCGCGAGGATGAACGCCACGAAGAGGGCCAGCGGCAGGTCGATCGGGGTCGCCGGAGCCTCTCCGAGGCGGCCCGCCAGCCGTTCCGTGGCCCAGAACAGAAGCCCGAGGCCGATGACGAGATAGAGGGGCACCAGCAGGTTGGCGTCCTGCGAGCCGAGCGACACCGGGACCCGGAACGGGAGCGCCAGCGCCAGCAGTACGAACCATGCCACGGGGTGGCGGCGCACCGCGCGCAGCGCCAGCCAGGCGATTCCGGCCACGATCGCGACCCCCGCGACCGCCGCCGCCAAGCGCGCCGGCGAGGCGAGGTCGTCCGCGAAGGCCGACCAGTCGTCGCCGGGCACCAGGGACCCCAGGAGCAGCACCCAGCCGAGCCCCATCAGCCCGAGGCCGGCTGTTCGGGACAGCGCCTGCGAGACCCCCGGGGGAGGGGGCAGCAGGTAGGCCAGCACGCCGAGTGCGGCCGCGATCGCGCCGAGGTCGCGGACGATCTCCGTGGAGCTCATGACCGCAGTCCGATCAAGGCCTCGCCGCCGTCGGCTTGGGCGACCAGCCACAGGCGCTCCGGCCGCGCCCCGTCGGGGATGGTGATCCGCGCCCGGCCGGCGCGCCCGGTGACGCTCTCGCCGACCGGCGCCCCGAGCGGCGGGGACAGGTCGGTTCCGGGGGTGCCGGTGCGCCGCCTCAGGCTCAGGCGGACGCCCGTGGCGGGTGGCAGCGGCGCGCCCTCGGCATCGCGCAGGCTCGCGCCGACCGCATCGCCGCCGGAGGTGCGTGACGGAATGCTGCGCCCGGTCAGCTGGCCGATCCAGCAGCTGCGCTCGGCACTCGCGCGGTTTCGGGCGGTGTCGCGAGCGGTGACGACCATGCGGTACAGCCCGGGGCGGACCCGGAGCCCTTCGCCGTCGCGGCCGTTCCAGCTCCAGCGCAGGCCGTCGTCGGGCCGAAGCGGGCGCGGGCCGAGGGTGCGCACCGCCGGACCCCCGGTGATGGGACTCGCCTCCACCCGCACCTGCGCATCGTCAAGCACCTGGACGGTAACCAGGCATTGGCCACGCGCCGGCGGCGGAACGGAGCGCGCGGAGACCGCCGCGAGCGTCGGACCGCGTGTGTCGACCACGATCCGTCGGGTGGTGTTGAAGCGCTTCCGGCCCGAGCGCGCGCGCAGCTTCAGGGCGTAGGCGCCGTCCTCCACAAGGCGACCGTCGTCATCCCGACCGTCCCAGTCCACGCGGACCCACCCCGCCGGGCGGGCTTCGTCCACGAGCAGCCGCCGTACGGTCGTGCCGTCGCGCTGGACCTCGAGCGTCACCTCCGAGGGCTCGCGGAGCCGCACGGACATCCGCGCCACGTCGCGGGCGCCGTCGCCGTTCGGGCTGAACAACGCCGTCGAGGTGAAGCGGGTCACGATCGGCGGAGGGGTCGGAAACGCGAACGGGAGGATGAACACGACGATGGCCACCACGAACAACGCCAGCATCGCACCACCGATCACGAGGGCGCGAGCGGAGGCGGTCACCGGCGACGCCCCTCGAAGGGCGGACGCGCCCGGTGGAGCGGGGGCGCTCTCATGAGGGTCTCGCCGCGGCCGGGCGCCCGGGCCGGGGCCCTATCGCCCGATTCCCCGGAATCCGACGCAGATGTAGAAGCCGAACCGTCCCAGCGGCCCCTCGGACAGCGCATGCTCGGCACGCCGCACCGCGGAGAGCCGGTAGGCGCGGCCGAGCTGCGATCCGATGCGCCCCCCCGGGCGGAAGAAGATGCCGCGCCGCGACACGGCGACCAGGCCCGCGGCGGCGCCGTGGCTTTCGAGGTCGATCCAGCTCTGCCAGTTGTCGACCGGAGCGAGGTTGAGCCGGATGGGAAGCCAGGGCGCGTGCTCGGCGATCCAGCGGCGCGCGCCGGGGAGGCTGCGCCGGTTCGGGGTCGACACCACCAGCAGCCCCCCCGGAGCCAGGCGGTCGGCCAAGGCGCGCAGGCACGCGCGCGGGTCCTCGAGGTGCTCCAGCACGTCGGTGAGCGTGATGAGGTCGAAGGGCCCGCGCGGCGGCTCATAGGCGCTGCCCACCACGGCGTCGAGCCGGTCGGCGGCGCCGATCTCCTCGAGTCGGGCCTTCGCGAAGCCCACGCTCTCCTCCGAGAGGTCGACGCCCACACCGCGGTACCCCCGTTCGGCGAGGCGCTCCAGGAGGAACCCGGTGCCGCAGCCGACGTCGAGCGCCCGGCCGCCCTCGACGGCGTAGCGGTCGATCGTCTCGAGCACGAGCGTCATGCGGCTCTGCAGATGCCAGTTGCGGTCCTCGACCGCCACGAGCCGGGGCGCGATGCGGTTGTAGTAGCTCCGGACCTCGTCGAGGCGCTCGCTCATGGCGTCCAATCGGCCGGCACGCTCACCGCCGCGGTCTCGCGGACGAAGGCGGCGTAGCTGGGCTTACGGGAGCCGTCGGCCCGCAGAAGCCCCCCGGTCCAGAAGGGGTTGTCCTGGAAGTTGAACCACATGACCAGTTGGACGCGCGGATGGCGGGCGGCGACCCGATAGGTCTCGCCCACCCAGGCCGCCTGCTGCTCCTCGCTCACGAAGTAGCGGTGAAAGCGGTTGTACGAGGTGTGGTACCCGGTTTCGGTGATGTAGACCGGAACCCGCCCGCGAAGCTTATCCACGTGACGCAGCACCCGCGTCAGGGTGTTCCAGCTGGGGACGAAGAAGGCCCGCTCCGGCGAGCCGATGGGGTACATGTGCATGCTCCACGCGTCGAGCGGCGGCCGCTCGCGCGCCACCCGCGCCGCGAAATCGACCACGCCGACGCTGAAGCCGCTCTGGGCGCACACCGACGGCGTGCGCCCCGCGGGTCCGAGCACCCCCCCGACCACCTCCGTGGCGGGGCTGGCCCGCTTGATCTCGCGGTAGGACGCAGCGAGGAGCGCGGCGTAGCGACGGGGCGACTCCAGCACGACCTTGCGGCCCCGCCGGCTGCACTGGGGCTGGTAGAAGCCGGCCACGTTGGGCTCGTTCCACACCTCGATCCGCCGCACGCGGGGAAGGGGCGCGCCGACGGCGTCGAGGTGCGATCCGGAGTAGCGCCGGGCCAGGGCCGCAGCGAACCGCGCGCCGTCCGCGGTGCGTGGCGCGGTGACCGGCTTGCCGTTGCGCGAGGCCCACGGGGGGGTGTGGTAGAAGTCGACGACCGCGCCGATGCCCCGGGCCTCGAGGCCCCTGAGGATGGCGTCGTAGCGCGCCCAGTCGTAGGCCGGGTCGTCGGGGTCGCGCGGCGTCGCCGGGCGTCGCGTCGCGACCCGGCTCCACAGCACGTCGACCCGCGTCACCTTCGTGCCCGTGGCGGCCAGCACGTCCAGGCGGGCATCCAGCGCCGCGCCGTCGAGGTTGGGCAGCGCGTCGTCCTGCACGGCCGGGATCGCGGCCCCGGCCCCGGCCGAGGGCAGGGCCGCGAGCGCCACCAGCGC
>JARFPS010000283.1 GCA_029288175.1 Miltoncostaea sp.
GTTCTTGATGGAGGCCCTGGGGCTGGCCGACGACGACCTTCGCCGACGCGTGCGCAACGAGCTGCTGGCCACCCAGGGCGAGGACGGCGGCTGGCGGGTGTGGTTCGGCGGCCCGCCCGATCTGAACGTGACCGTCGAGGCCTACTACGCGCTGAAGCTCAGCGGGCTGTCGCCGGACGACGCCCGCATGCGCCGGGCCCGGGAGGTGGCGCACGGGCTCGGGGGCGCGGGCCGCACGCGCTTTCTGACCCGGGTCTGGCTCGCGCTGCTGGGCGAGTTCCCGTGGTCGTCGCTGCCGGTGCTGCCGCCCGAGATGATCTTCCTGCCGCCGCGCGCACCGCTGTCGCCGTACCGGTTCGCCTGCTGGGCCCGGGGCACGTTCGTCGCCCTGATGATCGTGCTCTCCAGGCGCCCCACCTTCCCGCAGCGCCAGACCGCGCGCGAGCTCTTCCTCGCCCCGCCGGGAACCGAGAGCCCGCCCCCGCCGCGCTCCCCGGGCCCGTGGTCGCGGTGGCTGGCCCGCGGTGCCCATCTGGCGAACGCCTACAACCGGGCGCCCATCCGCCCCCTGCGCAGGCGCGCCGAGGCGCGGGTGGTGCGCTGGATCTGCGACCGCCAGGAGGCCGACGGATCGTGGGGCGGCATCCAGCCGCCCTGGGTGTTCTCGCTGCTGGCGCTGCACGCCGTGGGCTTCCCGCTGGACCACCCGGTGATGCGCCGCGGCCTGCGGGGCTTCGACGAAACCTTCTCGCTGCATCCCGACGACGGCGAGCGACTGAGGATCCAGCCCTGCCTGTCGCCGGTCTGGGACACCGCCCTGGCCGCCGTGGCCCTGCTGGACGCGGGCCGCGCCGACACGCCCGAGGTGGACGGCGCAATCGAGTGGATGCGCGCCAAGGAGGTGTCTCAGTACGGCGACTGGTGGGAGATCCCCCGGCGCGGGCGGCCCGGAGGCTGGTCGTTCGAGTTCGAGAACGTCTGGTATCCCGACACCGACGACACCGCCGAGGTGCTGATCGCGCTGCGCAAGGCCGGAGCCGCCGCCGACGACCCTGCGGTGGTGCGCGGGGTGGCCTGGCTGCGGTCGATGCAGTCCGCCGACGGCGGCTGGGGCGCCTTCGACGTGGACAACACCATGGCGATCATGAACCAGTTGCCCATGTGCGACTTCGGCGAGGTCCTCGACCCCCCCACCGAGGACGTGACGGCCCACGTGGTGGAGGCGCTGGCCGAGTGCGGCGTGCCCTCGGACGACCCCGCCATCGAGCGGGGTGTCACCTACCTGGCCCGCACGCAGCGACGCGACGGATCGTGGTGGGGGCGCTGGGGCGTGAACCACATCTACGGCACCGGCGCGGCGTTGCCCGCCCTGGCGGCGGCGGGGGTCGACATGGACGCCCCGATCGCGCGGCGCGGCCTGGAGTTCCTGATCGAGCACCAGAACGCGGACGGCGGCTGGGGCGAGGACATCCGCAGCTACGCGGAGGAGGAGTGGGTCGGCCGCGGGGAGTCGACGCCGTCGCAGACCGCCTGGGCCCTCCTGGGCATCCACGCCGTCGAACCCGGCCATCCGGCCGCCGCCCGCGGGCTGGCCTACCTGCTGGAGCGCCAGCGCCCCGACGGCTCGTGGGACGAGCCACAGTTCACCGGCACCGGGTTCCCCGGGGACTTCATGATCAACTACCACGGGTACCGGCAGTACTTCCCCGTCACCGCCCTGGCCCGGTTCTGCCCATGAGCACCGACCTGGATCCCCGGGCCGCGGCCGCCGCGCGCGAGGCCGTGAAGGCCCACGACGAGAACTTCCCCGTGGCGTTCCGCCTGCTGCCCCGTGAGCAGCGCGAGGCCATGAACGCCGTCTACGCGTTCTGCCGCGCCACGGACGACATCGGCGACGAGGGCGAGGCGGGCCCCGAGGAGCGGCTGGCGCGCCTCGATGCCTGGCAGGCGGCCGTCGACGACGCGTTCGCCGGCCGGCCGGTGGACGATTTCCGCCTGCGGGCGCTGGGCGCCGCGGCGGCGCGCCACGACCTGCCGCTCGACCCGTTCCACCGCCTGATCGAGGCCAACCGCATGGACCAGCGGCGGGGCCGGTGGGCGACCTACGACGACCTGCTGGTCTACTGCCGCCACTCGGCCACCCCGGTGGGCGAGATGGTGCTGGCCGTGCTGGGCTATCGGGACGAGTGGCGCATCGGCATGAGCGACGACACCTGCATCGCGCTGCAGCTGATCAACTTCTGGCAGGACATCGCCCGCGACCTGGCCGACCGCGACCGCGTCTACCTGCCGATCGAGGACATGGAGCGCTTCGGCGTCGTGGAAGCCGACCTGCGGGCCGAGACCGCGACGCCCGAGGTACGGGAGCTGGTGGCCTTCGAGGTGGACCGGGCCCGCGAGCTGTTCCACCGCGGGGCTCCGCTGGCGCGCTTCGTTCCCGCCCGGGCGCGCCTGGACATCCGCATGTTCACGGCCGGGGGCCTGGCGCTGTGCGACGCCATCGCCGACATCGACCACGACACCCTCGCCCGCCGACCGGCCCCGGGGGCCCGCGGGCGGGCGCGCATCGCCGGGCGCGCCCTGCTCGGGCTGGCGCGGGGCGCGGCATGAGGACCGAGGCGGCATACGAGGCCTGCCGGGAGGTGGCACGGACGGAGGCACGGAACTTCTACTTCGGGTTCGTGCTGCTGCCGCCCGACCGGCGCGCGGCCATCTACGCCGCCTACGCCTTCAGTCGCCGGGCCGACGACAGCGTGGACGGCACCGAGTCGCTCGACGCCAAGCTGGCCGCGGTGGCCGCCCGGCGCGCCGAGCTGGACGCCTGCTACCGCGGCACCCCCGATCCGTCCGACCTGGTGCTGGTCGCCCTTGCCGACACCGTGCGCCGCTACGGCATCCCCCGCCGCCACCTGGACGCGCTGCTGGACGGCGTGGAGATGGACCTGACCATGCGCCGCTACGCCTCGTGGGACGAGCTCGAGCCCTACTGCGACCGCGTGGCCGGCGCGGTGGGCATCGTGAGCCTCTACATCTTCGGCTTCGGCGACGATGCGGCCCCCGCGCACGCCCGCGACCTGGGGGTGGGCATGCAGATCATCAACATCATGCGCGACGTACGGGAGGACGCCGAGCGCGACCGCATCTACCTGCCCGCCGACGAGATGGCGGACCACGGGGTGAGCGAGGAGCAGCTGCTGGCCGGCGAGACCTCCGAGGGCTTCCGGGCCCTGATGGCCCAACAGGCCGAGCGCGCCCATCACTACGTGGAGCGCGGCGAGCGGCTGCTGCCGCTGCTGGACCGGCGCGCGCGCATGTGCGTGGCCATGCTGTCGGGCCTGTACCGCGAGATCCTGGCCGACATCGAGGCCGCCGGATTCGACGTGGTGCTCGATCGGCGCGTCTCGCTGTCGACCCGCCGCAAGCTGGGGCTCATGGCCCAGCGCTCGGCGGGGGCGCTGTCGCCGGCATGAGCGGCCGCCGGCGCAGGGTGGCGGTCTGCGGCGGCGGGGTGGCCGGCGTGGCCGCGGCCGTGGAGGCCAGCGGCCTGGGCGCGGAGGTGACGCTGATCGAGCGCCGCCCCTTCCTGGGCGGCAAGGCCTACAGCTTCACCGAGCGGGGCGGCCACGAGATCGACAACGGCCAGCACGTCTACCTGGGGTGCTGCCCGGCCTACATCGGCCTGCTGCAGACACTCGGCACGCTGGGCCACACCACGCTGCAGCCCCGCCTGCACGCCCCGGTGCGCGACCGGGCGGGGCGGCACGGAGCGCTGTCGGCCGGGCACGGCCCCGCCCCGTTGCACCTGGCCGCCTCGTTCGCCCGCTACCCGTTCCTGAGCCCCGCCGAGAAGGCGGGCGCCGTGAGGGCGCTGGCCGAGCTGGCCGCGCTCCCCGCACGCCGCCGCGACGCGCTCGACGACATCACGTTCGCCGACTGGCTCGAGCGGCGCGGCCAGTCGGGCAACGCGGTGGCGGCCTTCTGGGACCTCATCGTGCTGCCCACCTGCAACGACCGCAGCGACCGGGTGTCGGCGGCGCTGGCGTCGTTCGTCTTCCAGGAGGGCTTCCTGCGCCGGGCCGGGGCCTCGGCGATCGGCTACTCGCGCGTGGGTCTCACCCACCTGCTCGACCCGGCCGCGCGCCGGCTGCTGGGCCGCCGGGGCGGACGGGTGCTGAGCGGCCGCGCCGCTGCCGAGGCCGGGCCGGGCGGCGTGTGGCTCGACGACGGCGAGCGCATCGAGGCCGACGCCGTCGTGCTGGCCCTGCCGGCCCATCGGGCGGCGGCCGTGTCGCCGGTGGCGCTCCCCGAGCCACCCGACCTCGGTGCCTCGCCGATCGTCAACGTGCACGTCTGGTTCGACCGTCCCGTGATGGACGAGGTCATGACGGCGGTCGTCGACAGCCCCGCGCAGTGGGTGTTCAACCGGACGGCGATCGCCGGCACCGGTCGCCCGGGCCAGCAGCTGGCGGTGTCGATCAGCGGCGCGCACGACGAGATCACCGTGGACCGCCACGCGCTGGGCGACCGGATCGTGGCCGAGCTGCGCGAGTTGTTCCCCGAGGCACGAAACGCCGAGGTGACGAACGTGGCGGTGGTGAAGGAAGCCGAGGCGACCTTCGCGGCCTCACCGGGCCAGGCGGCCCGCCGCCCCGGCCCCCACACGCCCCTTCCCGAGGTCGCGCTCGCCGGGGCGTGGACGGCGACAGGATGGCCGGCCACGATGGAGGGCGCGGCCCGCAGCGGCATGCGCGCCGCGCGGCTGGTGATGGGCCAGGCGGTTCCCGCGGCGGTCGGCCGCTTCGACTGAGCGGCTACGAGGTGGCGAGCAGGGCCGCGGCGGCCTCGGGCAGGGGGTCGGCCGGCACGTCCTCCACCTGCTCGGACCGTCGATCGGCCTCGCGGGCGCGCTCGTCGAGGTCTTGACGGCAGGGAGCACTGCGGAGGGAATGCCAGCCGAGGCCGCGGTCAAGATGAGGTTCATCGGCGCGGACGACAACACCACCGCCGCTCGGGGCATCGACGCCTCCAAGGGGCTTCCCACCTTCGCGACGGCACTGCGCCGCTATCGGGGCCACTCCGCGCTCTGGAGCTGCCCGGTCTGCGGATCGGCCCTGGTCCAGCCCACCAACGCCTCGGTGCCCAGCACGGGCACCTACCGCGTGGAGCGCCGCTGCCCCGAGTGCGAGCGGCGCGACACCGTGGAAGCGGGGCTGGGCGAGGTCAACGAGTTCGACCGGCACCTGGTCCAGGGGCGGGATGCCCTCGAGGCCGACTACCGGCGCTTCGCCATGCGCACCATGAGCGAGGACGCCGAGCGCATCATCGCCGCCCTGCGCTCGGGCGCCCTTCAGCCCTCCGACTTCTGAACCTGAGGCGCGGGCGCGCTCCGCGGCACCGGCCCGGAGTAGACGTCGGCCGAGCTGCGCGTCAGCAGCCAGACGCCGATGCCGACGAAGATCAGGCCCAGCCCGAGCTGGCTGGCCGCGCCCGGGTCGCTCGGCCACGCCTCACCGAACAGCACGGGCGCGAGCGCCACGGGGACCAGGGTGTTGATGACGGCCACGATCGACTCGACGGTGGTGGCCTGCCCCGCCTGCAGGGCGCTGGTC
>JARFPS010000285.1 GCA_029288175.1 Miltoncostaea sp.
CACCAGCGCCCTCGCGATGGTGGAGGCCTACGGCATGACGGGCAGCCCGATCTTCCGAAGCGCCGCCCAGCGGAGCCTCGACTTCCTCGCCCTCGCACGCAACCCGTACGGCGTCTGGGGCCTGGGCGTGAAGTCGGGCGACAGCGACCTGCGCACGACCGTCTGGGCCGCCTCGGCCCTGCGCTCGGCAAGTCTCGTCAACCACGGGGAGGTGAAGCGCGGACGCCGACCGCGCCTCGTGATCGACACCAGCGCGATCGACAGCCTCACGACCTGGATCGCAGCGATCGAGGACGTCGACTACGGCGGCGTGAAGACCGAGGCCCTCGCGGACGTCGCTCCGTGGGCCGCACCCGGGACGCCGGACCACGCCCGCCGCACGACGGCCGGCATGCTCGGCTGGCTGCGTCTGCTCGCGGGCGAAGACCCGCGCAAGAGCAAGGGCGTGAAGCGCTGCGCCGATCAGGTGCTCACGCTGCCGCTGGGCACCTCCCCCTGGGTCGAGGAGAGCCATTTCGCGACACTTCTGCTCTTCCGCGTGGGCGGCAAGGGCTGGCAGCAAGGCAAGCGTCGTCTCGACGGCGACGATGGCCTCCATCGCCTCCAGGCACGCGAGGGGGACTACTGCGTGCGCCGGGGCTCCTGGGCTCCGATGGGTACGCGCAGCACCGAGAACGGTCGCGTAGGTGCAACCGCCATGCGCGCGCTCGACTTCACGATCTTCCACCGCTACAGCAACGGCGTCGATCCGGCGATCCAGCGCGTGAACGCGGGACGCGTGCGACGCGCGCCCGGCAAGCCCCTCTCGGAGCCGGAGGCCTCGAAGGACCTCAAGGCGCGCAAGGCTGCCGCGAGCGGCAGCGAGATCCGCACCACCGGACGCACGAAGCGCGTGGCCGGCAAGACGTTCGAACTCGATACGCGCGGCCGCTGGCTCGACACGGCCTGGGACGGCAAGAGCGAGCCGAAGACGATCGAGACGGCGAGCGAAGCCTGGTTCGCCCTCACGCGCACGAGCGCCGACGTGGCGAAGATGCTCGCGCTCGGCGAGCGCATCGTCGTGGTGCTCGACGGGACGGCCTACGAGATCGTCCCCGCGAAGTAGCTCCGACCGAGTCGCCCGACCGCGACGGGGGGCGCTGGCGTAGGATGGTCACCCCGCGCCAACGCCCCCCACCTTCCCCCGGCGCGGATCGGAGGACGCCCATGGGAACGCCCGAGGAGCTCCGCGTACACATCACGACCTGCCTGGGCCGCGCCCTCGCGCACCTGACCCGCGATCCCGAGGGTGTCCCCGACGACCTCGACGCGCAGCTCAAGCTCTGGCAGCGCATCAAGGGTGAGCGCGGCCGCAAGGCCGTCGCCGGCGACCTCGGACTGCACGAAGCCGAGCTCCCGCTGTTCGATGCGGCGCTGCGGGACGTCGAGCGCACGGACGCCACGGCGGGCGACGGGGAAGTCGGCGAGCGCAACGCCGCCCTCGCCCGCATGCGCTGCCTCGGGTGGTTCGAGACGATCGGCCAGCGCACGCGCGCCCTGGCGCTCGAGGATGCCGTCGAAGCCAGCGTCTCCGAGGACCTTGGACGCAAGCAGGTGCGCGCCGTCGAGCTCGTCGTGCGCAGCCTCATCACGGAGAGCTACGGCGAGCAGGAGGCACTCGTCGCGCGCCTGCGCGAAGGCCTCGGCGACCGCGTCGTCGAGAAGTGGCAGGGATCCGCCGACGCAGGCGACATCCTGAGCGGCTGCAGCTTCAGCGAGCTGGCCAGCCTGTTCGTGAGCAAGGACGAGTTCCAGCGCTACGAGGAGCTGTACGACGACACGCCGTTCCTGACGTTGCTCAAGCAGCGCCGCCGCACGGTGCAGAGCTTCCTCGACGACATCCGCCGCATCCGCAACGTGCTGGCGCACAACAAGCGCATCTCGGCCATCCAGCTCTCGCTGCTCGATCTCTACTACGAGGAACTCATCTCGCCCGTGCAGACCGCGCACGACCAGGGCGAGACCCAGGTCGATCCCGCGGACCACCTGGACGCATCCAAGGAGGACATGGAGCGCTTCGCGGCCGGCCTGCACGAGGACGTGCAGGAGGTGCGCGACGACATCGCCTCCCTGCGCGCCGACGTGATGGGCTCGCTCGGCGTCATCGAGGACACGACCGCACGCATCGAGACGACGACGAAGGGCATCGACAAGAAGCTGATCGCCATCGGCGGCGGCGTCGTGGGCCTGATCATTCTCGTGCTGATCCTCATGAACCTCGGGGGTGAGACGAAGCAGGTCGTCGACGAGACCAAGGAGACCGCCGAGCGCACCGAGGAGGCCGTCCGCGAGACGAAGGACGCCGTCGACGAAGGCACGGCTGCATCCAAGGAAGCTGCGGAGGCGGCCAAGGAAGCCAGCGCGGCATCGAAGGAGACCGCCGAGGTCACGAAGGACGCCGCCAAGGACATGGCCGAAGCGGCCAAGGGCGTCGAGGAGGCGACGGAGGAGGTCGGCAAGAGCGCGGAGGCCATAAAGGACGCCGCCGAGGCCTCCAAGGACGCGGCCGAAGCCACGAAGGACGCCGCCGAGACATCGAAGGAGGCGGCCGAGGCCACGAAGGACGCGGCGAAGAAGCTCGAGGACACGGGCGAGCAGATCGTCCAGACGCTCGAGGAGCTGCGCAGCGGCTTCGCCGCGCTCACGCAGTCGGGCGGCATCATCGCGAAGGCGCGGCGCCCGCAGGAGCACTACCACAACGCGCGCGTGTACGAGCAGCGCGGCGACTACGCGAAGGCCATGCAGAGCTACAAGGCGTTCTTCGCTTTCGAGGACCTCGAGTTCATCGACCCGCACCTGCGCTTCCAGTCGTTCCTGAAGCTGCAGCGCGGCGTCTCCGGCGCGCGCGAGATCTACTACGAGCTCAAGAAAGACGTCTCGAATCCGGCCATGGAGCTGGCATGGGTCCTTCTTCTCAAAGACGAGGCCCGCACGACGGCCATGGATGCGTTCCTGGAGGCGCACCCCGGCTACGCGCCGGCGATCTACGAGCGCAGCCGCGACTTCTCCCTTGCACGCCTGGGCTCGCAGGCGATGGCCGACAAGCGCCAGGAGAAGCAGCTGCTCACACGA
>JARFPS010000042.1 GCA_029288175.1 Miltoncostaea sp.
GTCCCTGGTGTATCCCAGGAGGACGAGTGAGCGCCGTCCCTTGGCCTTCGCGGCTATTCCGCCGAGGTCTTGATGAACTCGCCGGTCTGAAGGTCGCGCACGGCCTGCTTCAGCTCGTCGCGCGTGTTCATGACGATGGGCCCGTGCCATGCCACCGGCTCCTCGAGCGGGCGACCCGAAACCAACAGGAAACGGATGCCCTCCTCGCCGGCCTGCACGACGACCTCGTCACCGCGCCCGAAGAGCACCAGGCTGCGGTTGCCGGTGGTCTCGCGCACCAGGATCTCGTCGTCACCGACGGCCCGCTCGGTCAGGACGCCGAAGGGCTCGGAGGCGTCACGGAAGGTGGCCGACCCCTCGAAGACGTAGGCGAAGGCGTGCCGATCCGGCTCGACCGGCAGGACCTTGCGCGCCCCCGGGGGCACCGAGACGTCGAGGTAGCGCGGATCGGCGGCCACGCCCTCGACCGGCCCCCGCTGGCCCCAGAACTCCCCGCACACCACGCGGACCGCCACGCCGTCGTCGTCGACCACCCGCGGGATGTCGCGGGCCTCGATGTCCTGATAGCGGGGACGCGTCATCTTCAGACGCGCCGGCAGGTTCGCCCAGAGCTGGAACCCGTGCATGCGCCCGTCGGGATCGCCCTTGGGCATCTCCTGGTGGAGGATCCCGCTGCCGGCGGTCATCCACTGCACGTCGCCGGCGCCCATGGAGCCCTGGTTCCCCAGGCTGTCGCCGTGCTCCACCTCGCCGGCCAGGACGTAGGTGATGGTCTCGATGCCGCGGTGCGGATGCCACGGGAAGCCCGCCTCATAGCTGGCGGGGTCGTCGTTGCGGAAGTCGTCGAACAACAGGAACGGGTCGGTCTCGTCCGTGTCGCCGAAGCCGAAGGCCCGGTGCAGCCGCACGCCGGCGCCCTCGATCGTCGGCTTGGCCGAATCGATGCGTGACACGGGTCGGATGGACATCGGTGCCTCCGGAGTGGGTGGTGGTCACAGGGTGACAGGCGCGCCCACCCCGCGCCCGCCCAGATCGTGAAGCCGACACCGTGGCTGGCCGTCTGCTCGGTCACAGGTGTGGCCCTCCCGCAACACATGTGAGTGATGCGGTGATGCGGTTCACCCGATGATTCCGCGGTGTTCACAGGTACGTCCGTAGGTTCGCGCCGTCCCGCCGTTCGCGCGGAACAGGCCACGACAAGGACGACCGAGGCGCGGGTGCGCCAGGGGGAACCGTGAACCGAACTCTTCGCAACACCATCGCGGCCGGCATCGCCGGCGGCATGATGCTCACCGGAGCCACTTCAGCGCTCGGAATCGCCAACGGCTCGGGCGCCAGCTTCCCGAACCAGGCCTACAGCAAGTGGTGCGCCGACTCGAAGCTCTGCAGCTACACGTCCAAGGGCTCCACGGGCGGCATCACCGACTTCGTCAACGGCGTCACCGACTTCGGCGCCTCGGACGCTCCGCTCACCTCGACGCAGCTCGCGGCGCTGCGCCGCCAGCGCGGCGGCGCAAACGTCCTCTACTTCCCGACGCTGCTCGGCGGCGTGACGGTGCCGACCAACATCGACGGCGTCAACAAGCGCCTGAAGCTGCGAGGCACGACCATCGCCAAGATCTTCAAGGGCGACATCGACCGCTGGAACCACCCGGAGATCCGCGCCGCCAACCGCGGCGTCTCGCTGCCGAACGAGAGCATCACGCGCTGCGTGCGCGCGGACGGCTCGGGCACCAGCTTCGCCTTCACCAGCTACCTGTCGAAGGTGTACCCGCAATTCCGCACGTCGGTGGGCGCGAGCCAGCGCCCGAACTGGCCCAGCAACGTCTCGGTGGTCACGGGCCCGAAGAACCCGGGCGTCGCGAAGTGCGTCAACGACAACGACAACTCGATCGGCTACGTCGACACCGCCGACGCGCGCAGCGCCGGCCTGCTCGACAACGCGACCGCCGTCGGCAAGAGCCAGGTCGTGCGCCGGCGCGTCCGCAGCGGCGGCCGCACGCGCATCGTCCGCCAGCGCAAGATCGTCTACATCGCTCCCTTCACGAAGACGATCTCCCGCGCCGGCAACGTGCGGCTGCGGCGCAACCAGCCGCTGAACGTCAGCCTCACCAACAGCTCGGCGCCGGGCGCCTACCCGATCACCACGACCACCTGGGTGCTGGTGTACTCGGACTTCGCGCGGGCGGGCAAGGCCGGCTCGAAGAACGACGTGCTGCGCACGCTGCGGTACTTCTACTCGGCCCGCGCCCAGCGGGACCTGCCGAAGCTGCAGTTCGCGCCGCTCCCGGCGAACCTGCGCGCCGCGGCGCTGGCCCAGCTGAACCGGGTCCGGTAGCCAGCTGATCCGTTCCGCGACACCCCGGCCGGTGGCGGCATGAGCCCGCCGCCGGCCACGGCGGCCGGCGCCGAGCCCGAGAAGGGCTCGGCGCTCGGTCGTTCAGAGCGTCGCCATCCGATCACCCGGCCCGTGGCGAGCCGTGTGGCCGACCAGGCATATGTGTGGCTCTGCACGCTGGCGGCCCTGGCGGCCATGGCCGGCGTCGGGTACCTGATCTACAAGACCGCCGCCGAAACCGGCGAGGTCTGGTCGACGTACGGAATCTGGGGCTTTCTCACCGGCACGGAGTGGATTCCCCAGCCCGCCGACGGGCAGCCCGTGTTCGGGGCGCTGCCGTTCATCTACGGAACGCTTGTCACATCGGCCATCGCCATGGCGCTGGCGGTGCCGCTCGCGATCGGCGTGGCGCTCGCCACGACGGTCTTTCTTCCGCGGGTCCTCCGCGGTCCCGTGTCGGCGGTCGTTGACCTGCTGGCCGCGGTCCCGTCCGTCGTCTACGGCCTGTGGGGCATCCTGGTGCTGGTCCCGACCCTCCGACCCGCCCTGGAGTGGGTCTCGGAGCACAACGGACCGCTGGGATTCCTGGCCGGTCCGGTCACCTCCGGCTCCTACCTGCTGTCAGGGATGGTCCTGGCGATCATGGTGCTCCCGATCATCGCGGCGATCACCCGCGAGGTGTTCCTCACCGTCCCCGTGGATCAGCAGGAAGGCGCGTACGCGCTCGGCGCAACCCGCTGGGAGATGGTGCGCGACGCCATGCTGCCCTGGGCCCGCTCGGGGATCGTCGGCGCATCGGCGCTGGGGCTGGGCCGCGCGGTAGGCGAGACGATCGCGCTGGCCCTGCTGCTGGGGAACGTGCCGAACGTCGGAGGGTCGCTCCTCGGGCCGGGCTCCACGCTTGCCGGCGTCATCGCGCTCGAGTTCGGCGAGGCGTTCGACGTCCACCTGGCGGCGCTCACCGCGCTGGCCCTCGTGCTGTTCGTCATCGCCTTCATCATCAACGCCCTCGCGCGACTGCTGGTGGCCCGCTCATCGGGGGGCGGCGAGAGCCTCGTCCGCCGCGCCCTGACCAACCGCGGCCTGGCGGGGCTGGGAACGATCCGGGCCCGGGAGCAGGAGGGCGGGGACGGGCTCGACGAGCCGGCCGACGAGCCCGGCATCGTGGAGCCGCCCCGGCGCCTGGCCGGACTGCCCAGCGTCTCGACGTCACGGCGGGTGCGCTCCTACGCCGCGGAGGGCACCGTCTACCTCGCGCTGGCGCTCGCGCTGATCCCGCTCGGGGCGATCCTCTACGAGATCGTCCGGAACGGCCTGCCCGCGATCTCGTGGGACTTCCTCACGACGGAGCAGCCTCCGGATGCCTTCACCCCCGGGGGCGGGATCTCCAACGCCCTCGTCGGGACGCTGATCATGATGGGCATCGCGACGGCGGTCGCGGCCCCGCTGGGCGTGCTGACCGCGCTGTTCATCAACGACGTGGCCGCAGGGCTCGGCCCGGGGTTCCGCCGTATCGGCGACGCGGTCGGCTTCTTCGTCGACATCCTTCTCGGCGTGCCGTCGGTGGTCGTCGGGTTGACGGTCTACCTCGCGCTGGTGCTCGCCATGGGGAACTTCTCCGCGCTGGCCGGAGGCATCGCGCTCGGCATCATCATGTTCCCCATCGTCGTGAGGGCGACCGACGAGATCCTCCGACTGGTCCCCGAGGCGCAGCGGGAGGCCGCGGAGGCCCTGGGCGCGCCGCGCTGGCGGACCACGGTCAGCGTCGTCCTGCCCGCAGCGGCCCCGGGGATCCTGACGGGGACGATGCTGGCCTTGGCGCGCGCCTCGGGCGAGGCCGCGCCGCTGCTGTTCACGTCACTCGGCTGGCAGTTCCTGTCGACCGACGTGCTGGCGCCGATCGCCGCGCTGCCCCAGTTGATCTTCGCGAACATGGTCGACATCCAGACCCCCGAGTCGACCGAGCTCGCCTGGGGCGCGGCGTTCGTGCTCGTCGCGATGATCCTGTTCCTCAACCTGATCGCGCGCCTGATCGCGCGGTTCACGCGCTCGCTGGAGGTCCGATGAGCACCGAGCAGTCCACCGCCCGCGCGACGGAGGCCCCGCCCGGACCGTCCGCTCCCCCGCCGAGCGCCCCCTCCGCCCCGCCACCGCTGCGCACCCGCGGCCTGGGGGCGTTCTTCGGATCCCACAAGGCCATCGAGGACATCGACCTGGACTTCGAGGACAACACCGTGACGGCCCTGATCGGGCCGAGCGGCTGCGGGAAGTCGACCTACATACGAACGCTCAACCGCATGCACGAGAACGTGCCCAACGCCCGCATCGAGGGCGACGTCGAGCTGCACGGGGAGAGCATCTACGGGCGCGCCGCCGATCCGGTCGCCATCCGTCGCGCCATCGGGATGGTGTTCCAGCGCCCCAACCCGTTCCCCACGAAGTCGATCGCCGACAACGTGCTGGCCGGCCCGAAGTTCAACCGGATCCGGCTGTCCCGCCGGGAGCGCCAGGACCTCGTGGAGCGCGTGCTGCGCGCGGCGGGGCTATGGAACGAGGTGAAGAACCGCCTCCGCGCTCCGGCCGGCGGGCTGTCGGGAGGGCAGCAGCAGCGCCTGTGCATCGCGCGCGCCCTGTCGATCGACCCGGACGTGCTGCTGATGGACGAGCCGTGCTCGGCGCTCGACCCTCAGTCGACCGACCGCATCGAGGAGCTCATCGATCAGCTCAAGGAGCGGGTGACCATCGTGATCGTCACCCACAACATGCAGCAGGCAGCGCGCGTCTCGGACCGCACGGCCTTCATCACGATCGAGACCGACGGCGAGCCGGGGCGCCTCGTCGAGACGGGTCCGACGAGCGACATCTTCAACGCGCCGAGCAAGCCGGCGACCGAGGCCTACGTCTCGGGGCGCTTCGGCTAGCGGGGAGGGCGCGTGAACGACTCGGCGTCGCTGGTCGCCTCCTCGCCACGCGTGGGAGGTCCTCCGCGCAGGTACTCGTACAGCAGCACGCCGATCGCCGCGCCGACCAGCGGCCCCACGAGGTAGATCCAGAGCTCGCCGAGCTCGCCCGACACCACGGCGGGTCCGATCGAGCGCGCCGGGTTCATCGACGCCCCGGTAACGGGGCCGAACACCAGGGCCTCGAGCCCGACCGTCGCGCCGACGGCCACCGCCGCCATGGAGCCCGCCGCGCGTGTGTCGGTCGCCACCGCCAGGATCACGCAGACCAGGAACGCCGTCAGGCCCACCTCCACCACCACGGCGGCGATGCTCGAGATGTCGCCGGGGACCGTGACGCCGAGGTCGGGCCCGGAGCCGAAGAGGGCCAGGAGCGACGCGCTGGCGGCGAGCGCGCCGGCGATCTGCGCCACGACGTAGACCGGGACGTCGCGCCAGGCGAAGTGGCGCCCCAGCGCGAACGCGAGCGTGACGGCGGGGTTGATGTGGGCACCCGACAGGTGGCCGACGGCGAAGATCACCGCGGCGACCGTCAGACCGAACGCGGCGGCCACGCCGCCGGGGCCGATGGTGCCCTCGTACTCCTGTCCCACGACGAACGCGCCGGTCCCGAGCGCCACCAGCGCGTACGTGCCGAGGAACTCCGCCGCGCTGCGGCGGGTCAGATCGGGGCGCTCGTGACTCAGGAGGCGGTGAGCAGGCGCTCGCCGAACTCGCCGGGCAGCCCTGAGGACGCGACCTGGTCCGCGACGGCCCGAGCGTCGTAGGGAACCCGCTCGATCGAGGCGATCACCCGGCCCTCGTCCAGCTCGAGCACGGCGAACGCCGCGCGGGGATCCCCGTCCTTCGGCTTACCGACCGAGCCGCAGTTGACGAACAACACGCCGCCGATCTCGCGGATCCACGGCTTGTGGGTATGGCCGAAGACGAGCACGTCGCAGTCGCTACGGGCGGCCAGGCGCTCGTACAGCGAGTCGGGCTTGTCCTGGAAGAGGTACTCGTTGACCTTCCTCGGCGAGCCGTGCACGAGGCGCACCCTCCGGTCTCCCAGCGTGAAGCGTATGTCGAACGGAAGGTCCCGCATGAAGGACTTCGACTCGGCGGTGGTGTGCTGGAGCGTCCAGGCGATGGAGCGCTCGCCCAGCGCCTGGTCCTGCGGGTCACGGTAGGCGCAGCCGCAGTCCTCGTGGTCGCGGGCGATCGCGTGGTCGTAGTTGCCGTAGATCGTCGGGATCTCGCGCTCGCGGATGACGTCGCAGACCTCGTTGGGATGTGGCCCGTAGCCCACCAGGTCGCCGCCGCAGTAGACGGCGTGGACGCCCGCGCCGTCGATGGCGGCCAGCGCCGCCTCGAGGGCCGGCAGGTTTGCGTGGATGTCGGTGATCACCGCGACGCGCACCGCGGCTCCTTGGGGTGGGGACCGGACAGCGCCGAGGCTATTCCTGTCCGGTGCACTCGTGCGCGCGACGGTCACAGGATCTTCACGTGCGCCACGGGCCTCGCGGGGGCTAGCATCGCGGCGTGGCAGAGAAGGACCCACAGGCACCGAGGGGTCTGAAGCGGTACTTCGCCCGCACCGACATGGACCGGCGATAGCGCAACGCCGAGATCTACGCCACCTTCCTGCTCGCGCTGGCGACGATCGCCTCGGCCTGGAGCGCCTACCAGGCCACGCG
>JARFPS010000137.1 GCA_029288175.1 Miltoncostaea sp.
GGCATGACCTCGGCGCATCCGCCCGGCCACAAGAAGCGGTGGTTCATCCTCTCGCCGGAGATCATCTCGAACAGGACGAGGGCCTTCTCGCGATCGCGGATGAAGTAGAAGAACACCGTCATCGCGCCCAGCACGAGCCCGCTCGTCCCGAGCCACACGAGCTGGCTGGTGATGCGTTTGAGCTCGCTCAGGATGATCCGCAGGTACTCGGCCCGGGGTGGCACCTCGATGCCCGCCAGCCGCTCCACCGCCATCGAGTACGCGTGGATGTTGAAGAAGGTCGAGAGGTAGTCCATGC
Source organism: Miltoncostaea sp. (assembly GCA_029288175.1). Lineage (GTDB taxonomy): Bacteria > Actinomycetota > Thermoleophilia > Miltoncostaeales > Miltoncostaeaceae > JARFPS01. The sequence goes on from JARFPS010000137.1 coordinate 299, forward strand.
GCGTCACGAGCGTCACGGACTGCCAGTAGGTCTTGTTCTCGCACTGCTTCTCGATGCCGGTGTGCAGGTATCCGGTGACCGGGTGCAGGTCGCGCACGACCTCGCCGTCGAGCTCGACGATCAGGCGCAGCACGCCGTGTGTGCTGGGGTGGTTCGGCCCGAGGTTGATGAGCATCCGGCGTCGGTCGCCGGGCGCCGGGTCGACCCCGGCGAGCGCGATCATGCGGGCCTCGGCCTCCTCGGCCGTCGCCGCCTCGACCCCCGCGATCGCCTGCTCGGTCTCCGTGAGCTCACGGCCCTCGCGGCGCGCGGCCTCGATCGCCGAGCGGGCCTCCTCTGCGACGGCCAGGCTGGATGCGCCTCCTGCGGCTTGGGTTCCCATCGCCGTCCGTCCTCAGATCGCGTCGCTGAACTGCACGGCCTCGCCGCCGATCGGGTAGTCGCGGCGCAGGGGGTGACCCTCCCAGTCGAGCGGCATCATGATGCGGCACAGGTCGGGGTGGTTGCGAAAACGCACCCCGAACAGGTCGAAGACCTCCCGCTCCATGAAGTTGGCCGTCGACCAGACCGGGACCACCGACTCGAGCTCGGGGTTCTCGGCACCCGCCCAGACGCGGACCCGGAGCTCGCTCCCGCTCTCGAGCGACAGCAGGTGGTAAGCCATCCGGAAGCGCTCGGGGTGCTCGTCGAGGGTGTCGTAGAAGTCGGCACAGGTGAGGCTGCAGAGCATCACGTAGGCGAGCGGCGGGCCCTGTAGGAAGCGCATCACCTCGATCATGCGCGTGCGGTCGACCTCGAGCACCGCCTGCCCCAGCTCGTCGTGCTCGCCGACGACCGACCCCGGCACGGCGGCCTCGACCAGATCGCGTGCCTCGCTCATCGAACGTCGCTCCCGTCGCGCGCCGCGCTCACGACGCGACCTCGTCGGGTGGGCGGAACCGGCCGCTCGGGGTGGTGGCGTCGACGACGTGGTCGCGGGCGCCGGAGGTCGGGGTCGGCCCGTGGCCGCGAAGCTCGGCGCTCGCGGGCACGCCCTTGGCGCCGATCTTCCGGTGGAGCACGAGCACGCCCTCGATCAACCCCTCCGGGCGGGGCGGACATCCCGGGACGTAGACGTCGACCGGGACGACCTTGTCGACGCCCTGCACGAGCGCGTAGTTGTTGAACACGCCGCCCGTCGAGGCGCATGCGCCCATCGAGATGACCCATTTCGGCTCGAGCATCTGGTCGTAGACCCGGCGGAGCACGGGGGCCATCTTCTGGGCGACGCGCCCCGACACGATCATGAGGTCGGCCTGGCGGGGCGAGTTGCGAAAGTTCTCCGCGCCGAAGCGGCCGATGTCGAGGCGCGGCGACTGCACGTGCATCATCTCGATGGCGCAGCACGCGAGGCCGAATGCGGCCGGCCACGTCGCGTGCGCCTGGGCCCAGGCGACTGCCTTGTCGAGCGTGGTCAGGAGGAGCCCCTTCTCGAACTCCTTCTCCTGCGCGTCACGCAGGTCGCCGTCGATCGACGGGTCGGTCCTGGGTGCGCGCTCGATCGGCGCGCCCGGAGGCGGGATCAGCGCCATTCCAGGGCTCCCTTCTTCCAGACGTAGCCGAGCGCCTCGACGATCGTGAAGACGAACACGACCAGGATGACCAGCGCGAACAGCCCGTCGTCGCGCAGGTTGAGCGCGATCGGATAGAGAAACGCGAGCTCGATGTCGAAGACGATGAAGAGCATCGCGGTCAGGTAGTAGTCGATCGAGAACCGCTGGCGCGCCGGGGTGGCCGTGAGGATCCCGGACTCGAACGGTGCGTCCTTGACGGGGGTCGACTTGCGGCCGCCGACCATGGACAGCGAGAGGAGTCCGCCCGCGACGGCGATCCCCATCAGGAAGAAGACGAGGATCCCGATCCACTGTGAGAGGTCCACCAGCCTCCTCGCGAGCCGCTATCCGATGGTGCCGTCGCGTGTCGACCCGGCCCGGCGGGCCACGCTATCAACGGCCCGGTGCCGACGCATCATCGTGACGAAACACGCATGACGACCCTGGGCGCCGATGCAGCATCGGCGGACCCAGATCCGAGACTGACAGACCGCGCCCACGCGCGGGGGAGGACCGCCCCTCGTCGGGAATGTGACGATCTGTGAGCCGCCTTCGTGAGCCGCCCCGGAGGGAATCAGCGGCGAGAGGGTGGAGTCGCCGTCGGGGTGGTCGCCACACGGACCGGCGAGGCGGGTCCGCCGCCCTCCGGACCGCGTCGGTGAAGGCAACCGCTTGAGAGGTGAGCCGCCCCGGAGGGAATCAGCGGCGAGAGGGTGGAGTCGCCGTTCGGGTCCATCGTCCGTACGGACGAGCACCGCGCGTCCGCGCCGATCCGTCCCCGAACGGTGAAGGCACCCGGTTGAGGGGTAAGGGGCAACGCCTACCCGAGGCGAAGGGAGTCGGCCCCCTGGGCCGGACGCTTTCGCCGAGGATCCGCAACGACTGGGATTGACCCGCCCCGTTTCTCGCCATGTGACCGGGGAGGCCCCCAGAACCACGCCGTCCCAGAACACCCCGAGGGAACTCGTGGACCGCCCCACCCAAAGGGGCCGCCGAGACCCAACGACGCACCACCACGCCCTCCGCGAACCAGACGCCCATGGACATGCCGGCCCGCGGACGGCCGTCGGCCGACACCCGGACCTTGGACGGTCCTCCGGCCCGCCCACATGACCTGAGGGCGCGACCACGAACCAGAATTGATCGATTCCACAAAGGACGGCGAGAAGACAACGCCAGCCCGACGCCCCGTGCGACCGTGAGGCCGTTCGCAGAACGCGCTCCGCGATGAGCGGGGCGGGTTCGAGAACACTGGGCCGAGAGGACGCAGCCGCCGGGACGCGGCGCAGACCTCGAAACCGAACGAGACCAACCCCGTCGCGTCCCG
>JARFPS010000164.1 GCA_029288175.1 Miltoncostaea sp.
GCGCGTCGATGGCCACGCTCGAGGTCGAGATGACCTCGCCGTCCGGCCCGAGGAAGGCCGTCAGCGGGTCGCTCAGCACTGCGGCGTCGGCCTCCCCGTCGAAGAACTCCTCGAAGGGGGCGGGGGAGGCGGCCTCGACCAGCTCGTCGGCCTGCTGGTAGAGGGCCTCGTCGATCGATCTGTCCAGCGATGCGCGGAACTCCACGAAGATCAGGAAGCCGGTCAGCGCGAGCACGGCTGCCATCGCGGCGGCGAAGGCGACCGTCACCCGCGCCCGGATGGGCGGCCGTCTCACGTCTCGCGCAGTCGGTAGCCCACCCCGCGCACGGTCTCGATGAGCGACGGCTCGCCGCGCCGGTCGAGCTTTCGCCGCAGGCCCGCGACGTGCACGTCGATGACGTTGCTCCGGTTCTCGTAGGCTGCGTCCCAGGCGCCCTCCAGCAGCTCCAGCCGCGAGAGCGCGGCCCCGGGCCGCCGCATCATCAGCTCCAGCAGCGCGTACTCGCGACCCGACAACTCGACCCGCTCGCCGTTGCGTCGCACCTCGCGCCGGGCGCCGTCGAGGGTCAGGGGCCCGACCTCCAGCACGGGTCGGTGGGCCACCTCGCCGCGCCGGCCGAGCGCCCGCAGGCGCGCGAGCAGCTCATCCCAGGCGAACGGCTTGGAGAGGTAGTCGTCGGCGCCGGCGTCGAGGCCGTCGACGCGGTCGCGCACAGCGTCGCGGGCGGTCAGCATCAGCACCGGGGATCGCACGCCGTCCTCGCGCAGCCGTGCGCACGTGGCGACACCGTCCATCCCTGGCAGCATCACGTCGAGCACGATGGCGTCGTACGCGGTCGCCCGCGCCCGCCACAGCGCCTCCTCGCCGCAGTCCACGCGATCGGGCGCCAGGCCGTCGCGGCTCAGCCCCCGCACCAGCGTGTCGGCCAGCGCCTCGTCGTCTTCGACCACCAAGACCCGCATGCGTCTATCTTCGGCCGTCCTTCATGAAGAGATCATGAAGCACCGCGTCACGGTGGCTTCATGCGGCCGGGCTTGTCTCCCCGGCGGCGCGGGGCGGTCCCGCGTTCCACGACGAGGAGACGACGATGAAGAAGAGGCTCTGGATGGGAGTGGCCGGCGTGGCCGGCGCCGCGGTTCTGGCCACCGGCGGCGCGGCGCTCGCCACCGATCAGCTCGGTACGCAGACTCCCGACACCGCCGTGACCGTCGGCGAGGCGCGGGTCCTTCCGGGTCCGGTTCCGCCGGGTGCCACGGCAGCGGCGGCAGACGGCGCGGTCGTCATCAGCGAGGGCGAGCTCGACCTGTCGCCGCAGGATCAGGAGCGGCTCGAGGAGCTCGAGGCGCAGCTGGATCGCGAAGTCGAGGCGCTCGAAAAGGCGGAGCCCGGCATCGCGGCCGAGATCGAGCGCATCGAAGGCGAGCTCGACTCCCTGCTGGAGGACGGGCCGAAGGAGCCGTCCCCCGAGCAGGAGGCCCGCGCCGAGCGGTTGTTCGAGCAGCTGGACCGGCAGTTCGAGCTTGCCGAGCAGCGTCAGCCCGAGCGCGTCGAGCGTATCTCGGCCATCGAGGAGCAGATCGAGGAGCTCCTGCCGTTCGACGAGGAGTGCTTCGACGAGCACGGCGAGGGGGGTGACGAGCCCGACGACGAGCCGGACGACGCGGACTCCGAGGACGACGGGGAGGGCGACGCCACCACCTAGGCGCCGGTCTTGGGCGGCCGCTTGCCGAGTCTTGGCCGATGGCTAACCGCGGGAGGCGAGGGCCCGAGAGCCCTGTCGTAGGCTCTCCCGCGGTGACGACCTCGGCGACAGGGCAGGCGGCCGCCGAGCCGCTCGTGACGGCGCGGGGTCTGGTCCGACGGTTCGGTTCGGTCACCGCCCTGGACGTCGAGGACATGGTGATCGGCACGGGGATCACCGGTCTGCTCGGGCCCAACGGCGCCGGCAAGACCACCCTGCTCGGGCTGCTCCTGGGACTGCATCAGGCCGACGCCGGATCGGTCGAGGTCTTCGGGTTGAACCCGGCCGACGCGGGGCCGGCGGTCCGGGCGCGGGTCGGCTACGCGCCGGAGCATCGGCGGCTGCCCGCCGACCTGAGGGCCGTCGACTTCGTGCGGCACATCGCCGAGGTGCACGGCCTGCCCACGCCCGCCGCGACCACCCGCGCCAGCGATGCCCTGTGGCTGGTGGGGCTCGGTGAGGAGCGTGGACGCCCTCTGGGCACCCTCTCCACCGGCCAGCTCCAACGCGTGAAGATCGCCCAGGCCATCGCGCACGATCCGCGACTGATCATGCTCGACGAGCCGACCGACGGCCTCGACCCCACCCAGCGCGACGCGATGCTCGAGCTGATCAAGCGGATCGGCCACGAGTTCGGCATCAGCGTCGTGCTCTCGTCTCACCTGCTGGAGGAGGTGGAGCGCACGTGCGATGCGATCGTCGTGCTCGAGGGCGGGCGGCTGGTCGCCCAGGGGGACATCGCAACGCTCACCGGCGGTCTCGACGGACTCGAGGTCGAGGTCGAGCCCGAGGCGGCCGACGCCGCGCGCTCCGCGCTCGAGCGGGCCGGGCTCGCCGTGGAGGGCGGTTCCCGTCCGGGCGTCCTGATCGTGCGCGGCGAGCCGGCCCAGGCCGCGCGTGCCGTGCGCGACGCCTTCGTCGCGAACGGGGTCGGGGTGAGGAGCCTGCGTCCCAGGGCCACCCACCTGGCCGACCTGTTCTTCGAGGTGGTCTCGTGAGCGGTCCCGACGCCGCCCGCGTCTACGACCGCGGGTACCGCCGATACGACGGCCCGCGCGGCGGCGTGGGCGCCTCGATGCGGAGCGTCGTGGTGCAGACCCTGAAACGGGTCTTCGGGTTGCGCCGCTCGGTGTGGCAGAAGCTGCCGCCCTGGAGCATCGTGGCGCTGGCCTTCGTCCCCGCCCTGGTCTACGCGTCACTCGGCGCGCTGCTGCCGTCGGACGACGCCGCGGGGATCATCCCCGACTACTACGAGTACTACGGCTTCATCGGCGTCTTGGTGCTGCTGTTCGTGGCGTGGGCCGCGCCGGAGGCGCTCTCGGGCGATCGGCGGTCCGGGATGCTCGGCCTGTATCTCGCCTCGCCGCTGGACAGGGGCACGTATCTCTCCGCGAAGGCGACGGCCATCGGCGGCGCTCTTCTCGCCGTCACGCTCGGGCCGGTCGCGTTCCTGCTCGTCGCGCGCCTTCTGGCCGGGACCGGCCCCTCGGTGGAGGACATCCCGCTGCTGGTGCTGCGCATCGTCCTGACGGGGGTGGTCCTCTCGGCGTTCTGGGGCCTCCTGGGCGCCGCGGTCGCCGCCCTGTCGGATCGGCGGGCGATCGCCACCGCGGCGATCATCCTCGTGGTTCTGCTGCTGACGGCGGTGGCCAATGTGGCGGTCGACGGGGCGGACTACCCCGAGTGGATCCGCGCGATCGACCCGCTGGCGGTCAGCTTCGACGCCGTGCTGGTCATCTGGGGCGCGGACGACGAGCGCGGAACCGGCCTTCCCGCGATCGGCGTGGCCGCGGTGGTGGCGGCGTGGATCGCGCTCAGCTCCCTCGTGGTCTGGTGGCGCTACCGACTGCTGGACATCACGCGATGAGCGGCGCGCGGAACGGCGCGGTCGTCCTCTCGGGCGTCAGCAAGTGGTTCGGCGACGTGGTCGCCGTGTCGGAGGTGTCGCTGTCCTTCGCTCCCGGCGTCACGGCCCTGCTCGGCCCCAACGGCGCCGGGAAGTCGACCGTCCTTCGCCTGATCGCGGGTCTTGCCCGTCCCTCGGAGGGCACCGTGAGGGTGGTGGGCCACGACCCGACGAAGGGCGGCGAGGCGGCCCGGGCGATCGGCATCGCGCCCCAGCAGGAGGCGATGTTCGACCGGTATACGGCGGTCGAGTTCGTTACCGTCGCCGCGGTGCTGCACGGCCTCGACCGGCCCAGTGAGGCCGCCGAGCGGGCCGTCGCGCGGGCGGGTCTCGATCCGGCGCTGGACCGGCCGATCGCCACCTTCAGCAAGGGCATGCGCCAGCGCACCAAGCTGGCCCAGGCGCTGGTGAACGACCCGCACGTAATGCTCCTTGACGAGCCGTTGAACGGGCTCGATCCCCGCGGCCGCGAGGAGATGATCGCGACCTTCTCGGGCCTGGCGGAGGAGGGGCGCGTGGTGATCGTGTCGAGCCACGTGCTGGAGGAGGTCGAACGCATCGGCTCCCGGATCGCGGTCATCGCGCGCGGTCGCGTGGCCGCCGAGGGCGACTTTCGCGAGGTGCGGGCGCTCCTTGACGACCGACCCCTGCGGGTGCGCATCGCATCGGACCGGCCCGCGGCCATGGCCGCCGAGCTTCTTCGGTCGGGGCTCTGCGTGGGGGCGCGGCTCGGCGACGCCGACCGGATCGAGGTCGAGACACAGAGCCCCGTCGAGCTGAGGGCCGGCGTGCTCGCCTGCGCGGCGCGCGCGGATGCCGTGGTAAGCGAGTTCGTTCCGCTCGACGACGATCTCGAGAGCGTGTTCCGGTACCTGGTGGCCGACTGATGGCCGCGATGCGCACGCTGGTCGGCGTGTTCGTGAACGCGTCGACGACCCGGGCTCGCGTGGTCGGGCTGGGCCTTCTGGCGGTGCTGACCATCGCGCTCGCGATCGTCGTCGCCGGAGCCGACGACGCGGACGCGGACGCGCCCGGCGAGCTCATCGACACGCTCGGCCTGACGCTGATCGTTCCCATCGGCTCGCTTCTGATCGCCACCGCGACCCTGGGCCAGCTGCGCAG
>JARFPS010000181.1 GCA_029288175.1 Miltoncostaea sp.
TGGCCACCACCGGCACCAGGGCCAGCAGCAGCACCGCCGCCGCGACGCCCCGCCAGGTGGGGCCGAAGGTCGCGATCGCCAGGGCCGCAGCCGCGCCGCTCGCCAGCTCGACCAGCGGATAACGCACGGACACCGAGGCGCCGCACCGGCGGCAGCACCCGCGCTGCACGATCCATGAGACCACCGGGATCAGCTCGAACCAGCGGAGCGTCCGGGAGCACGAGGTGCAGTGCGAGCGGGGCGACACAAGCGACTCCCCCGCGGGCCAACGGTGGATCGCCAGCGTCGAGAACGAGCCGAACGCCAGCCCGACCATCGCGGCCACGCCAATCCAGTAGGCGAGGGGCGCCTGCACGATCAGCCCCGCCCCCGCACGACGAACCGGTCGAAGACGGTCAGCGGGCGGCGGCGACTCGACACCGTGCCGAGACGCCGGTTGCGATCGCCCGGCACCAGGAGGCGCAAGCGGTGGCGGCCGGGTTCCACCTTGGCCCGCACGCCGACCGAGAACCGGGCGCGCTTCGGGCGCACCGAGCGCAGCGTCTGCCACCCGTCGCTCGTGCGGATCTGGAGCTTCCCCCGCCGACGGGGGAAGACGAGGCCCTTCACGCGGATCACGCCGCCCCGCTCCACGAGCGTGCGGTTGACGTTCAGCGCGACGCGCGGCGTCACGGTGATCGTAAAGGGCGCGACCCCCTCCGGGTGGCGCCGGCTCCCGCGCCAGACGAGGCGGTAGCTCGCCGAGCGCTTCATGGTGAGCCGGAAGCGGAAGCGCCCCCTGTTGTCGGTGCGCACCGTGCCGTGGGGGAGGAACTTGCGGTTCGGGTACACGAGCCGCTCGAGTCTCAGCCTGGCGCGACGGACCGCCCTCCCGCGGCTCTTGAGCCGGCCGGACACGATCACGCGCTTCTTGAAAGAGACCCTGCTCGGGACCGTGTTGAGGTTGAAGTCGGGCGGCCACACGCTGACGAAGCTCCGCGCAGGACTCCATTGGCCCACCACGTCGTCGCACAGGTCCGCCCGAACCCGCCAGTGCCAGCGGCCCGGCGTGCGCACGAGGTCCCCGGCCGCCACCGCGGCGGTCTGGGCCGTCGCGACCGAGGGTTCCTCACTTTCGCCGACGTCGGCCGGGAAGCTCGGATCCGGGGCGATCTGGACCTGGTATCCGCAGGCGTGGGGCACCGGGGACCACCTCAGGGTCGGTGAGCCCACGACCACCTCGCCGTTGCGCGGCGAGGACATCTCGGGCCTGCCCGCGGTGAGCGTGAAGCTCCGAACGGGGCTCCAGGTCTGGCCGGAGTTGCCGCCGTCCACCCCGCGCACCCGCCAAAACCAGGTGCCGTCGGACAGCGACTTCTCGCCCTGACCGGTCCCGGGAAGGAAGCCGGTGCCCCAGATGGTCGCACTCCGCGTACCCGGACCGAAGCGCTCGTCTTGGCTCAGCTGGATCTCGAAGCGAGCGATGCCCGGCACCTGGTTCCAGGTCAGGAGCGGCGGCGCGCCCACCTGGCCGAGATCCGGTGTCGTCGGCGTGACCTGGGTCTGCTTGCGGAATGTCGAGGTGGGCGCGGAGGCCTCGGGGACCATCCAGCCGGGCGCGTCGGCGGTCGTGCCCGAGCCCCAGACGACCCGCCAGTGGTACCCGGAGCTCACCTGGTTGTCGGGAAGCGGCGTGCGGCTCGTCCAGCTCGTGCTCGAGGTCAGCTGGCTCTCGACGACGTTGTTGAAGGCCGGATCGGTCGCGATGTCGACGCGGTAGATCGAGGCGCCCGTGACGGCGGTCCAGTCGAGCTGGGGCATCAGCGCGCTCGAGCTGTCGCCGCTCGTGCTGAGCACGGCCGTGGCCGTCGTGGAGCCGGCGGCCGCCCAGTTCACTCGGCGTACCTCCGACCAGCCGCCGAGCCGCCCGTTGATGACCGGGCGCACGCGCCACCAAAGCGGGCCGAGGCCCATGCCCTGGGCCTCCTCTTCGGCGAGTGTCGGGGTGAGGGACGTCGAACTGGTGGTTCCGGCGACCTTCAGCGCGTCGCCCGACCACACGTTGATCGTGTCCGAGATCTGAACCTGGTAGTGCTCGGCGCCCCCGACGGCGTCCCAGCGCAGGCGCAGATCCTCGGTCGTCGCCGAGTCGGCCGGGCCCACCGCTGACGGCGCCACCCAGCTGCGGGTGAAGGAGGGCCCCGAGGACCAGGGGCCCGGGTTGTCCTGCGGATCGCGCGCGCGGACCCTCCAGGTGTACGAGTCGTCGGGCAGCGCCCCGATCACCGCCGGTGTCGTGAACGGACCGTGGAGATGCTCCGCGAGGAAGGTCGGGCTGGCGAACTGGTCGGCCGCCGTGACCTGGACGTCGTAGTCCTTGGCCCCGGGCACCGCGTTCCAGCGGAGGTAGGGGTTGAGCCGGACGACGCTCACGCCACCGGCCCCCGGGGTCGCCGAGGCGACGTGTCCGGCGACGCCGCTCGGCCACCGCTTCGTGAAGCGTGCCACGCGGCTGAATCGCCCGACCGTCCCCGCGACGTCGGTTGCACGGACCCGCCACCAGTATGGCCCGTCGGGGAGCAGGGTCTCGGGCGCCACGCGGTTCTGGTCGGTGCTCGCCTTCCAGACGACGTTCGAGAAGCCCGGGTTGTCGGAGACGTCGACGTGGTACCGGACGGCGCCGGGGACGTGCGACCAGGAGAGGACGATCGGCGAGGACGGATAGTCGAGCGGCGTCGTCGTGTTCGGCTGCAGACCGGACGGCTCGCTGGCGAGACGGTTGGCGCGGAAGGGGGACTTCGCGGTCGTGGCGGCGGGGATGAAAGGTCGGGCCGTGGGCGCGTCCGCCGCCTCGGGGGGCGCACCCGGCGTGGGCGCCTGGGCATGCGCCCCGACGGGGAGCGCGAGCCCAAGGGCGCTGGCGATCAGCGCGGGTGCCATCCGCCGCGACGGTAGGCGCGGCGGAGACACGCGCGTCGCACCGCGCGACACGGGGCGGTGCCGGAGATGCGACGACGATTGATTCAATGGTGCAGACACGACCACCCCCTCCCAAGCAGCGGTCTCTGCGGCGGATGGATCACCGACCCCCGCCGCGAGGGCGGGGGTCCGTGATGTCACCGGCGAGCTACCAGCTGCCGCCCGAGCAGCCAGGACCGGCACACGTCCGCTGGACCGTTGACCCGGCGGCGGTCGTGTCCTTGACGTAGTTGTAGGTCGTGCCGGAACTGCTCACGCTGGTGAGCGTGTACCCGGTCGCGGCCACGCCGCTGACCTGCACCTCGTCGTTGTTGGCGCTTGCGGCAGCCGCCGTCCAGACGATGTTCGGCTCGATGTTGCCGAGCGCCGCGGCGTCAGCCCCGGCGTAGGTGTTGCCTTCGGCGAAGTACGCCTCCATCGCGGTGGCGCCGTTACGGACCAGCGACTTGGCGGCGGCGTCGTTGGCCTTGTCGCGCTGCCCGAGGAATGCGGGGATCGCGATCGCGGCCAGCAGGCCGATGATGATGACGACGACCAGAAGCTCGATGAGCGTGAACCCATCCTGCTTCTTTGCCCGCCGTCGGATGCGCTCAAGGAACATTCTGGAGCTCTCCTCCGTGAGAGTCGGTTGCGCGGGGACCGACCCGGCCGGCAAGGACGCGGATCGGATTGAGCAGCCCGTCCTGGGCTACTCCGTTCATCGCTCCCCGAGAGCCATTTCTTGAGACCAGGGTGCGCGCGGCACGCACACGGCTCGGCGCCGATCTTCGGTAAATCGCCAACGGTGACGCGGGCGGGGCCTCCGTTGGGCGATCCCGGACGCACCGGGCCCCGCGGTGGCGGGGGCGGCGGTCCCGCGCCCGCGGGGCTAACCTTGGTGCGATGAACGCCGTGGCCACCTACACGCTCGTCACCGACGGAGCCTGCTCCGGCAACGGGACCGACGATTCGCGCGGCGGATGGGCCTTCATCCTCACCGACCCCTCCGGCGAGGAGACGGTCCTGACCGGCGGGGAGTTCCCGTCGACCAACAACCGCATGGAGCTCACCGCCGTCCTTGAGGGGCTGAGCGCCACGCCCGCCGGGTCCGACGTGCGACTGATCACCGACAGCAGCTACGTCGCGAAGGCGCTGACGGAGGGCTGGCTGGAGGGCTGGCAGAGGCGGGGTTGGCGCACCGCCTCCAAGAAGCCGGTCGCCAACCGCGACCTGTGGGAGCGGATGATCCAGGAGCTGGGGCGCCACGCGGCTGTCACCCCCGAGCTGGTGCGCGGCCACGCCGGCCACCCGGCCAACGAGCGCGCCGACCGGCTCGCCCAGGATGCGGCGGTCGACCCCGACCCCGCACCCCCTCGCCCGGCCGACGCGGAGCAACTCGGCCTGGATCTCTGAGCGCCCGGTCCCCCCGCACCCTCGTGGTGGGCGCCGGGGCGATCGGCGGGTTCGTCGCCGCGGGGCTCGCCCGGCGCGGATGGCCGGTGAGCGTGCTCGCCAGGGGCGCCACGCTCGATGCGTTGAGGCGCGGGCCGCTCCACATCGAGGAGGGCGAGGAGGTCCGCGCCGTGAGCCTGCGCGCCGTCGAGGATGCCGGACGGGCCGGCCCGCTGGATCTGGCCGTCGTGGCGACCAAGAGCGGTGACACCGAGATCGCCGCCCGCGCCCTCGGCCCCGCGCTCACACCCGGCGCGCTCGTGCTGTCGCTGCAGAACGGCGTCCACAACGGACAGGCTCTGCGGCGGTCCCTGCCCGAAGCGACGGTGGCCGAGGTGGCCGTCTACCTGGGGTGCCAGCGGATCGCCCCCGACCGCATCGTGCGCCGACCGAGCATCGACCGGGTCACGGGGGCGCGTCGCGATCGGTTGGTGGCCGCCCGCGACGAGACCGCCGGCGAGGCGATCGAGGCCGTGGGACGCGCGATCGGCGTGCGGGTGGACCTCGTCGCGGACATCGAGCGGGAGCTCTGGACCAAGCTGGTGGCCAACGTGTGCCTGAACACCGTCACCGCGCTCGGGCGCGCGCGGGTGGGTCGGGTCTTCGCCGACCCGGGCGCCGTCGGGCTCATGCTGGCGCTGGGCGCCGAGGTGGAGGCCGTGGCCCGCGCCTCGGGGGTGGACCTACCGCCCGGCACGGCGCGCGACTACGTGGCCGACGCCCGCCGGCGGCTGCCCGCGTCCGGGGGGTCCTCCACCCTCTTCGATCTCGAGGCCGGGCGGCCCCTGGAGCACCACGCCATGGTCGGATCGGTGGCCCGCGACGGGGAGCGGCTCGGCGTGCCGGTGCCGGTCAGCCGGACCTGCTCGGCTCTCCTGGACCTGGTGGATCCGGCTCGGGCCGGGTCCTGAGCCCGAGCACCCGCGCGAACCACGACAGCGTCGAGCCCTGCACCAGGGCCGAGACCAGCACCACGAAGAAGACGGCGTTGAAGATCTCGTCGCGATCGATCAGCGGCTCGGTGAGGACGAAGGTCGCCAGCACGATGGGCACGGCGCCGCGCAGACCCGCCCAGGACATGAGCGCGAGCTCCTTGGGCGGATAGCGCAGCGGGGCGAGCACGGTCACCACCGCCACGGGCCGGGCCACCAGCATGAGCACGGCCGCAAGGGCGAGGCCCGCCGGGATGACCGCCACGAGCTGACTCGGGGACACGAGCAGCCCGAGCACCCCGAACATGACCACCTGGGCGAGGAAGGCCCCGCCGCGATGGAAGGAGGCCACGCCGGCCGGCGCCCCGCCCGGCGCGTTGCCCACCGCGAGGCCGGCCAGGTAGATCGCCAGGAATCCGCTGCCGCCCGCCACGTCGGCCACGCCGAACGCCAGCGCGGCGAAGCCCATCGAGCCGACCGGCGCGAAGTCGGCCACCGCGGCGGGGAACCGGGGCACCGCGATCCACGCGACGAGGCCGGCTGCGACTCCCACGGCGAGGCCGATGCCCAGCTCCCGCGCCAGGATCTGGACCACCGTGAACCCGTCGGCGCTCGGTACCGTCGCCAGCTCGATGAAGCCGATGGTCAGCGCCACGGCCATCGGATCGTTCAGCCCCGACTCGGCCTCCAGCAGGCCGCGCAGCCGCCGCTTGATCGGGCGGAACCGGAAGGTCGCGAAGACGGCGGCCGCGTCGGTCGAACCGACGATCGCCCCGAGCAGGAGGGCCTCCGTCAGCGACAGATCGAGCAGCACGTAGGCCGCGACGCCCGCGATGGCCGCCGTCAGGATCACCCCGACGGTGCCCAGCAGCGCCGCGGGGATCACCACCGGCCGCACGTCCTTCCAGCGTGCGTCCAGTCCGCCCTCGAACAGGATGGCGGCCAGACCGACCGTCCCGACCAGCCGCGCGGTCTCCGCGTCGTCGAAGTCGAGCTGCCCGGGGCCGTCGACCCCCACCAGCATCCCGAGGCCGAGGAAGGCGATCAGCACCGGCACCCCGACGGCGCGGGCGGCGGCCGCGGCCACCACCCCGGCCACCAGGAACCCGCCGGCCAGCAGCAGGAACTCCCCCTCGATGAGCGCCCCCCCCGGGCGTCGACTCGGACCGACGTCAGGTTAGTGTCCTCCGCTCAGGCCTCCGGTGGCCTCTCGCTCAGAGCCACGCGAAGGGTGTGCTCGCGTCCGCCGCGCAGCACGGTCAGCTCGACCCGCTCGCCGGGGGCATGGCGCGACAGCGCGTCTCCCAGCGATCGGTTGTCGTCCACCCCCTCGCCCTCCACGGCGACGATCACGTCCTGCAGGCGCAGCCCGTCGCGCAGCGCATGCCCGGAGCCGAGGATCCGCGCCACCAGCAGGCCGTCGGTCCCGGGGGGCAGACCCTCCGCGCCCGCGACGTCCGCGTTGACCTTGACGGTGACGATGCCCAGGTACCCGCGCTCCGCCGGGACCCCTCGGGCCTCGTCCATCGCCCGCTCGACGGTCGACGCCGGGATGGCGAAGCCCACCCCCTCGTCGGCGCCGCTTCGCGTGGCGATGCTCGTCGCGACCCCGACCACCGCTCCGTCCGGACCCACCAGCGGACCCCCCGAGTTGCCCGGATTCAGAGCCGCATCGGTCTGGATGGCCCGCGAGATCGACGGCGTGCCCTTTCCGGGAACCTCCCGGGCGAGGCCCGAGACGATCCCGGCCGACACCGACCGCTGCAGCCCGAACGGCGCGCCGATGGCCACGACCGGGTCGCCGACGCGGACGGCACCGCCGTCGGCCAGCGCGAGCGCCCTCAGGTCGGAGGTGTCGTCGACGCGCACGAAGGCCAGGTCCTCGTCAGGGTGCCGGTACACAACCCGGCCCTCACGATCGCTCGCCCCGGGGACGCTGACCAGCACGACCTCGGCATCGCCCACCACGTGGCCGTTGGTGACGATCAGGCCGTCGTCCCCCGCCAGGAACCCCGAGCCGCGCCGCTCCTGGTCGGACGCCTCGATGCGGACCACGCCGGGGGCCGCATCGCGGTACAGATCCCCCACCCAGGTGGGCGGCGGCCCGGCCTGGGGCCCGGTGAGCCCCAGCGACGCGAGCGCGAGGATCGCCACCAGGGCCCCCACGAGGGCG
Organism: Miltoncostaea sp.; assembly: GCA_029288175.1. GTDB lineage: Bacteria > Actinomycetota > Thermoleophilia > Miltoncostaeales > Miltoncostaeaceae > JARFPS01. The sequence goes on from JARFPS010000181.1 coordinate 7,495, forward strand.
GCGCCCCCCCACGCCGCGCCCCGCTCCCAGACCGATCGCCGCACCCGCGCCATGTCCTCAGAGTGGACCCGGGGCCGCCACGTCGGCCCGCCCGCTCGGACGGGGCGGTGCCCCCCGTGAGGATGGGCCGGGGGCGACCGATGCCAGGCGACGTCGGACCCGGTGCGCAACAATGAATCGGATGGGAGGAATGGGCGACACCTTCTCGCTGGGCCGCGTCGCGGGGATCAAGATCGGGCTCAACTGGAGCGTGCTGCTGCTGATGGCCCTCATCATGTTCAGCCTCGCGACCAGCTGGAGAAGCGACACCATCAGCGACGAGGCGACGTTCGCGATGGCGGTCGCGGCGTCCATCCTGTTCTTCGGCTCGATCCTCGCGCACGAGCTGGGGCACGCCGTCCAGGCCCGACGGGACGGCATGGGCATCGACGGCATCACCCTCTGGCTTCTGGGCGGGGTCGCCCGCTTCAAGGGGAACTTCCCCGGAGCGGGAGCCGAGTTCCGGATCGCCATCGCCGGGCCCGCGGTCTCGGCTCTGCTCGCGGGCGTCTTCATCGGGCTCTGGGCGCTCCCCGGCATGCCCGAGGTCATCGCGCAGGTCGCCGGCTGGCTCGGGCTGATCAACCTGCTGCTCCTTGCGTTCAACCTGATCCCGGCGCTGCCGCTCGACGGGGGACGCATCCTCCGCTCCGCCCTCTGGGCGTGGCGGGGCAACATGGTCGGCGCGACGCGCATCGCGGGCGGGCTCGGTCGGGGTTTCGCCTACCTGCTCATGGGCGGGGGCGTCCTGCTGATCCTTCTCGTGGGCGACCTGAGCGGCCTCTGGCTCGTCCTGCTCGGCTGGTTCCTGTCGAGCGCGGCGACCGCCGAGACCCGAGCGATCACGGCACAGAGCGGCCTGGAGGGCGTGACGGTCCGGGACGTCATGGTGGAACAACCGGTCACGGCCTCGCCGTCGGAGACGCTCGACCGGCTCCATGGCACGGTGGTCTGGGGGCCTCCGTTCACGGCCTACCCCGTGGTCGACCGTGGCGTGGCCGTCGGCCTTCTGCCCTCGCGCTGCTTCAACGAGGTCCCGCAGGCGCGCTGGCCGGTCACCGCCGTGGCCGACTGCATGGTGCCCCTTCAGGACGTCGAGACGTTCTCGGCCGACTCGTCGGCGCTGGACGCCATGTTCGCCCTGCAGGGCGGCGGGCTCGGGCGCGGGCTCGTGGTCGACGAGCACCAGCGGATCATGGGCCTCGTCTCGGTCACCGACATCGCGCGCGCGCTGCGGATGCGCCAGGCGTTCGTGGATCCGATCGGCTAGGACCCTCTCCCACCCTCGGCCCGCGAGCGCTCCGCTCGAGCGGCGGCGATCGTCCGGCGGACGTGAAGTCCTCCGGTCAGCGAGATCAGCGCGATCAGCCCGACGATCGCGTTGAAGACGACCAGCGTCAGCTCGGTCCCCACGCTGAAGGCCAGCACCTCGCTGCGCGACGCCGTGCCCGCCAGCATCACCACCAACAGCGCCTGCTTGGGGCCGAGACCACCCGGCGTGGCCGGGAACAGGCTGGCCAGCGCGCCCGCGGCTTGGACGATGAGCGCGCCCTCGAGGGCGGCGGGGACGTGGAAGGCGGCCAGGAAGAAGTAGGCGCCGGCCAGGCGTGAGCCGAAGGCCAGGATCTGCCAGCTCGCGACCCGGCGGGCATAGAGCCCCGGTGTCCGGAGGATGACCAGTCCGGCGCCGAACTCGCGCCAGAACGAGCGCACCCTGAACGACAGCACGATCAGGACGGTGAGCACCGCGCCGAGCACCACGCCCGACACGATGGGATGGCGGGCGGCCAGCGACAGATCGAAGGCCGGGATCGTCGGCAACCGGGGCAGGCCCGGCAGCACGCCGGCCTGCAGTGCCCACACCAGCAGCGCCAGCCCGATCACCCAGTCGAGCATCGTCTCCACCACCAGGCTCGCCGCAAGTCCCGGGTAGCGGGTGGTGGGCGCCCGCCGCTTGACGAGGAAGAGCTTCACCAGGTCGCCGACCCGCGCCGGGATGATCTCGTTGACCCCGACGCCGGCCAGGTAGGCCCGCGACACGTCCCGGTAGCGCAGGTTCACGTCCGGGTAGGTGGCGCGCAGGATGTTCTGCCACGCGCGCGAGCGCAGCAGGAGGTTGGCCAGGCTGCAGGCGAGCGCCAGCGCCAACGGCAGCGGGGCCACCGAGGTGAGCTGGGCGCCGAACTCGTGCGCCGCGTCGAGGAACGCGCGGGCGGAGTTCATGCGGGGTCAGTCCGGGCAGGCCTCCGCCGCCGCCTCGGCCAGCGCGTCCTCGACCAGCCGGTGCAGCTGCGGAACGGGCAGAAGGAAAGCGTCG
>JARFPS010000215.1 GCA_029288175.1 Miltoncostaea sp.
CCCCCCCCCCCCACCCCCCCCCCCCCACCCTTTATTTCTGATACCTCGAACACCTAGACATCCACGTCACGGTGTTCGTCGGCAGCGTCAGATTTGTATAAGAGACAGTGCCCCAGGCCACCGCCCACCCGCCGCCGATCACGGCGAGGCCCAGCATCGCTATGACCACCTGGACGCCGTTGTCGTCCTCGTCCGCGGGCGGGGGGACGGCGGTGCGCGCAGCGAGGATGACCCGCTCGGTGGGGTTGGTGACGGCGTTCGCGCGGGTGCGGCGCAGCCGGCCGGCGACCGTGGCCCGGGGCAGCGGCCCCTCGGCGACCACGCCCCGACCGGGCGCGGTGACCACCAGCGTGCCGTCGTAGCCCAGCGCCCGCCGCAGGCGCCGGGCGTAGGCCTGCATGCCGGGAGCGCCGGTCGGGCCGAGCACGATGGCCAGCTTGGCCGGCTGGCGTTGCTCCGCCAGCTCCGCGGCCGCCGCGGCGAGTTCGGCCTCCGCGGCCTTCGACGCCGGGCCGAGCGCCCGAGGGCTCACGTAGGCATCGGCGCTCTCGAGTCCCACCAGGGCAGGGTCGGCCGCGTGTGCCGCGCCGGCCGTCGCGAGCATCGCCACCACGGCGACCGCGACGAGCCGCACGGCTCTCATGCCGTGCTGGTTCCGGGTCGCAGCGCTTCGGGCAGCAGGCGCCGCACCATGCTCAACACGCGGCTCTCCGCCGGGGCGATGCCCGACAGATCGATGCGCATCAGCGCCACCTGGCCCTGGCTGCGGAGCGCGGCGAAGCCCAGCCCCTCCAGGAACTCGCGATCGAACAGCGTGTGGTGCCCCACGAAGCGCTCGGAGGACGGCACCTCCTCGGGGTAGCTCAACGCGAAGGCCTCGGCGGCGGGCAACGCCCGCCCCTTCAGGTCGGCCAGGGCCTCGAGCATCAGTCGCTCCGCGCTTCCCGGAGCGTCGTCGGGGGCGAGAAAGGTGCACGTGATGAGGCCCGCATCGGCCGATGCGGGGCCGGCCGGCAGCGCCCGTGCCCGCACAAAGCGCTCGGAGGGGCCGTACTGAACGAGCCCGCGGAACGCCTCGTCTTCGATGAGCACGCGTCCCCAGCTGCCGTCCGCGGCCTGGGTCGCCTCGTTCCACCGCTGTTTGGCGCGGACGTCGCTGACCTTCGTGTTGTGCTGCCAGAACACGCAGTCCACGCAGGGGGCGGGGAGGTGGCGGGTGCTGGCTCGGTTGAGGGGGAGGACGGTCTCGATGGGGGCATGATAGGCCCCGCATCGGCTCGGGCCGAGGCGATCAGTGGCCGGGCGCCGCCGTCGCGTCGGTGCGGTTCCAGAGGGTCTGCTGAAGGCAGGCCCTCACCTCCAGGAACTCGGGCGTCAGCTTCAGCTCCCCGTCGCGCTCCGGTCCGAACGGGACCTCGACGTCGTCGGTGATCCGTCCGGGCCCGGCCTCCATGACCAGCACACGGTCGCTGAGGAAGGTGGCCTCCTCCACGTCGAGCAATCGCGGCGCGCGTCGAGGGGGGTGGGGCGCCCCGCGCGACCGACCCCGACCTGGTGGTCCCCGCCGCCGCCGGGGTCCATCTCGGCGGCCAGCCGCTGAACGGGCAGCTCACCTCCAGGGGCGCCCGGCTGGTGGAGTCGACCCGCACCGGCCCGTCCTACCGCCTCTTCGCGCTGGCCGCTCGACGGGCCGGCGCCCCCCGGCCTCCTGCGTGTTGGCGCGGGCGAGGGGCATGCCATCGAGGTCGAGCTCTGGTCGCTGTCGCCGGCGGGCTTCGGCTCGTTCGTCGCGGAGGTGGCGCCCCCGCTCGGCATCGGAACCGTCGTGCTGGAGGGGGGCGTCGGGTGAACGGGTTCATCCGCGAGCCGGAGGGTCTCGAGGGGCCGTGAGATCAGTCATCACGGTGGGTGGCGCGCCTACCTCGCCTCGCAGGGATGAGCCGCCTCGCCCGTGATGCCGGGCCGGCGGGGAGGTCGGCCCTGATCATCGACCTCCCCCCGGTGGCCTAGGGGAAGACCACGCGGGCTCGACACCTCTCGCCGGTGCTCGTGTTGCGCGCGATGCCCACCACGACGTCGCGGCCCGCGGTGTCCCTCAGGATGCGGCGGGCCTCGAACGATCCGCTCGGCGGGCGGGTGACGTATGCGCGGCGCAGCACCGAGCGGCCGTTGCGGGTGATGACCGTGGCCCAGCGGTCGCCGGCCCGGTTCTGGTCGACCTCGAACTCCACCTCGAGCCGAGAGCGATCCTCGTTCTTGACCTTCAGCTTGACGCGGCTCGACCCGGTGCACTGCCCGGCCCGGCGGATCTCCCGCCGGCCGTCGGCGCGCACGCGGTCCCTGTTGACACCGTCGCGGCTCCGGTCGTCGCGGCTCCGGTCGTCGTCGTCGCGTGAGGCGCTCCGGTCCTCCCGGTCATCCCGGTGGTCGCGGTCGTCGCGGTCGTCGCGGTCCTCACGATCGATCCGGTCCTCCTGCTCGATTCGGTCGTCGTCATCATCGTCGCCGCCGTGGGCCAGGGCGGGCGCGCCCGCTCCCACGAGCAGCGCCGTCGCGGCGGCCAGTCCCACCATCGTCGAGCGTCGTGCGCTTGCCATCGGAATCCTCCAGGTCGTCGGTACTTCCTGATCGGCAACGCTACGAGCGCGCCGACCAGTCCCGGGCAAGCGGTGGGGAAGGGCTCGGTAAAGACGCTCCAGGGCCGGTTCAGGCGGCCGGGCGCGGCAGCCGGATCACCGCCGAGGTGCCGCCCCCCGGTCGCGCGCCGAGGCGCGCGTCGCCGCCCGAGGCCTCGGCGAGCCGTCGCACCACCGACAGGCCGAGCCCGGAGCCCCCGGAGCCGGTACGGAAGCGGTCGAAGGCGCGCTCCCGCTCCTCGGCGCCCATGCCCGGTCCGTCGTCCTCGACGAGGATCTCCACCACGTCCTCGCCCACACTCGAGGACAGCACCACCGCGCCTCCGGACGGCGTCGCGCGGATCGCGTTGTCCACGAGGTTGTCGACCATCTGCGCGAGCGCCCCCTCCACGGTCGCCACCCGCCCGGCGGCGCCGGCGACGCGGAGCGCGACGCCGGCTGCCGCGGCGTGATCCGCGAGCCGGTCGCGGCTCGCGCCGAGCGCCTCTGCGACATCCTCCTGCACGAGGTCGGGTTCCCCCGACCCCGCCCGCGCCAGGACGAGCAGGCCGTCGATGATCGCCGACAGGCGCGCGGCCTCCGCGATCAGCCCGTCGACCCGGCGTTCCACGTCCGGGTCCGCGGCGTCGATGGCGAGGTTGTCGAGTTGCAGGGTCATCGCGGCCAGCGGCGTGCGGAGTTGATGCGAGGCGTCCGCCACGAAACGGTCCTGGCTCTCGATCAGCCCCTGCACCCGCTCCGACATCCGGTTGAACGACGCCGCCAGGCGCCGGATCTCGGGTGGCCCGTCGTCGGCGTCGGCCCTCCGCTCGAGCCGGCCGGGGCCGAACTCCTCCGTCGCCTCGGTGAGCCGTCGGAGCGGCGCCGTGGCCCATCGCGCCAGGACGGCGCCGACCGCCGCGGTCGCGGCGAGCATGACCAGGGCCAGCCCTCCGAGGCGCAGCCAGTAGTCGCGCACCTCGGCCTGCACCTGGTCGGTCGCAAAGCTCACCCGGACGGCGCCGAAGACCCGCCCCTCCGAGGCCACCGGCACGGCCACCACCTGCAGCTCTTGGCCGAGGGTCGATGAGAACCTGCGGTCACGGGCGACGGTGCCCTGAAGCGCCGAGGCGATCTCGGGGCGCGAGCGGAAGTTGCGCGGCCCCGGCTCGGGGGGGTCGGAGTCGAACAGCACGCCTCCCCGCGCCCCGGTCACCACCACGCGCGCGCCCGTCTGGGCCTGGTAGCGCCGGCCGATCTCCTCGATGGCGAGTCGCGCTCGCCCGTCGCCGCGCGCCACGCTCTCGCGCGACAGGCTGGCCAGCACGAAGGCGTCCCGCTCGACGCTCGCGGCGAGGTCGTCCTGGCGGCTGGACTGGAAGTTCAGGCCCAGTGGGATGACCAGCGCGCCGATCATCAGCGCGCTGACGCCGACGAAGGCGGCGATCAGGCGGAGCGTCACGTCCTCGGCCGGAGCGCGAACCCGATGCCGCGGTGGGTCTCGATCCAGCCCGCGTCCCCGAGCTTCCGCCGGAGGGATCCGATGTGCACGTCCAACGTCTTGCCGGAGCCGAACCACTCGCCGCCCCATACGGCGCGGAAGATCGCGTCGCGCTCGAGCACGCGGTCCACGTGGCGCGCGAGGTGGGCGAGGAGGTCGAATTCGCGCGGCGTGAGGTCGAGCGGGGTCTCGCCCAGCCAGGCCCGGCGGGCGCCCGGCTCGATGCGCAGGGCGCCCGCCGCCAGTTCCGCCGGCGCCTCGTCGTCGTCGCCCGCCCGTCGCGCCACCGCGCGGATGCGCGCGATCAGCTCGCGGATCCCGAAGGGCTTCACCAGGTAGTCGTCGGCGCCCACCTCGAGACCGACCACCACGTCGACCTCCTCGCCCCGCGCGGTGGTGATGATGATCGGAACCCGCGATCGCTCGCGGAACTCGCGCGCCAAGTCGAGGCCGTCGCCGTCCGGCAGCCGGAGGTCCAGGAGCACGATCTCGGGGTCCGATCCGGCGAAGGCGCCGCGCGCCGCCTCGCACGTCGCCGCCAGCGTGACCTCGTGGCCCTCACGCGTCAGGCCCTCCTCCACGGGGCGGGAGATGCCGGCGTCGTCCTCGATGAGCAGCACCTTCATTGCCGAAAGCCTCCCCGACAGCGGGTCCGACCGCCACGCGTCATTACCGTCCCCTGGGGCTTCTTTACCCGGCCTTGGATGCGCCCCCGTCGCCGGGACCCTAGCCTTGGCGCATGCAGGACCCCGACTCCCCCCGCCGCCCGGGTCGCATGGCGTTCCTCTGGGGCGTCGCCGTGATCCTGGTCGCGGCCGCCGCCGCGTTCGCCGTGAACCTGGCGTTCCTGGAGCCCGGCAGCGCGGGGGGCGCGGGCAACCTGCGCGCCGATGAGCCCGTCGGCGGCACCACGACCTCCGAGGACCGTGACGCCACCACGACGACCGACGAGCGCCCGGGCACCACGACCTCACGGGCGCCCGCGGCGGTTCCCGCGGCCACGTCCGGCTCCTCCGGCGGCTCGGGCGCCGCCCCGTCGCGGGTCCCCGCGCCGACGACGACATCGTCGGGCTCGCGAACCACCCGTTCGACCACCACCACGCGCTCGGCGCCGTCGAGGATCTCGTCGACTCCGACGACCTCCACCCCGACCGCCTCGTCCGCCACGACGGTCGACGACGGGGACAGCTCGGGTCGCGGTCGCGGACGGGGCCGCTCCGGGGGTGATTCCGGATCCGACGATTCGGGATCCGACTCGGACAACTCCGGATCCGGTTCGGACGACTCCGATCGAGACTCGTCGGAGGACGACGACTGACCTGAGCCCCGGGCCCGAGCTCGGGCCCGGGGCGAGGACCGGCTAGGCCGCCCCGGGCTCGTCGGGAGAGGTCGGCCCCGAGCCGCGCTCCTCCACGGTGAAGCCGCGGACGAGGTCGTCCAGGTCGTCGGCGTATCCGGCCACCCGCTGGGCGGTCGTGCTGACGACCTCCGCGCTGGATGCCGTCTCCTCGGTGGAGGCGGACATCTCCTCGGCCGACGCCGCGTTCTCCTCGGAGACGGAGACCGCCTCGCTGAGGCCCTCGAGGGCCGTCTGCGACCCCGCCGCGAGGTGCTCGGCAGCCGTCGCCACCTTGGCCACCTCGTCGGTGACCTCGGAGACGCGCCGCTGGATCTCGTCGAACGCCTCGCCGGTGGCCTCCATGCGCTCGGAGCCGAGCTTCACCGACGCGGTCCCGCTGCCCATGGCGTCCACGGCGTTGCGCGAGCTCTCCTGGATCTCGCGGATGATCGATTCGATCATGCTCACCGACTCCTGCGAGTTCTCCGCCAGCTGGCGGACCTCGTCGGCCACCACGGCGAAGCCGCGGCCCTGATCGCCGGCCCGCGCCGCCTCGATGGCGGCGTTGAGGGCCAGCAGATTGGTCTGCTCGGCGATGCCGGAGATCGTCTCGACGATCTCGCCGATCGCCTCGCTGCGCGCGCCGAGCTGGGTCACCACGTCGGCCGCGCCGCTCACCGACGATTCGATCTCCGAGAGGGCCTTCCCCGCCTCGCTGAGCGCCGTGAGCCCGCTGGTGGCGGCTCCGTCGGCGCTCTGGGCCGCCTCGCTCGCGGCACGGCTTCGGTGGGCGACCTCGGTCACCTCGGACTCGATCTGGGTGAAGGTCTCACGGGTGTTCTGCAGGGCCGTCGCCTGCGTGCTCGCCCCCGTGGCCACCGTCTCGACCGTCGCGGCCACCTCGCCGTAGGCATGGCGTGCGGCATCGGTCGCGGTCCGGGCCTCGTGGGACGAGCTGGCCAGGCCCTGTGCACTCTGGCGCACGCGGGCGATGATCGCGCTGATCTCACCGAGCATGCCGTTGAATGACTCGGCAGTCTGGCCGATCTCGTCGGACCGGTCGTCGTCGGCTCGGCGGCGCAGGTCGCCCGTCTCCCGGACGTCGTTCATCGTGTCGCGGATCGCGTGAAGCGGGCGGACCAGGCTGCGCACCAGCAGGAAGGACAACGCGATGCCCGCGATCAGGGCGATGCCGCCCATGACGAGCAGGAGCACCTTCGCCGAGTTGAGCGCGCCCTTCGCGCCGGCCATCGACTCGTCGGCCTGAAGGCGCACCTCTCCAGCGGCGATGGTTCCCTGCTCGACGAACTGCTCGATGTAGCCGGTCGCCTGGGGCAGCAGCTCGGCGGCCCGCTCGCGGTCACCGGCCCGAACCGCCGGCGCGAGCTGGTCGAAGACGAGGGGGTCGTGGAGCTCATCGAGCTCCCGCGCGCGCTGCACCGCGCCGACGATGGTGGGGTTGTCGGGGAACTGGGCTTCGAGCTCGTCGGCGATCGCGAACGCCCGTACCGCCGACTCCTCGAACTCGACGAGGATCTGCGCGTCCGGGTTGACCACGTACTCGGCCTGGAGACCGCGCTGGAGCTCCATTGCGGCGATGAACTCCTCGGCCCGGACGGCCGTGGCCTCGAGCTCGTTGGCGCGATCGAGCTCCGAAGCGGCTTTGTTCTCCGCGATGACGAACGCGGCGAGCGCGGCGACGAACAGGAACAGAATGAAGCCCATGACCGCATAGATCCTGGGCCCGACGTTGAGACGGGACACTGGCAGACTCCCCCGATGACGGTGACATCGGCCAACATCGGGCGCAGGGCGCTCGATCTTGACCCCCGCTGAGCAGCGGATGCGCTCCCACGTTCGACCACGGCCGGGGATCGCCACCGGGCTGGCCGGCATGGCGGCGGCCTGCTGGCTGGGTGTGCTCGCCCACCCCGCGCGCCCCTGGCGCCTTGTGCCGCGCGACGACGCACAGGCGCCCGCGCTGCCCGATCCGGCGCCCCCGGTGGGCGTCGTGGTCCCGGCCCGCAACGAGGCCGACGTCCTGCCGCGCACCCTCGGCGCGCTGTCGGCTCAGCGCTACCCCGGTCGGGTGCGGATCATCGTCGTTGACGATCGCTCCGACGACGGCACGGCGGACGTCGCGCGGCGGGTCGGTGGCGGGCGCGTGGAGGTGGTGCGCGGGGCGCCGCTGCCGCACGGGTGGGTCGGCAAGGTGTGGGCCCTGCACCAGGGGGTCGAGCGCCTGCTCTTCGACGGCGACCCTCCGCGGTACCTGCTGGCGACCGACGCCGACATCCTCCACGCGCCGGACTCGCTGGCGCGCCTCGTGCGCGAGGCCGAGGGGCTCGGTCTGGACCTGACGTCGCGGATGGCCCGGCTGCGCTGCTCCTCGCCGGCCGAGCGGCTGCTGATCCCGCCGTTCGTGCTGTTCTTCAACCTGCTCTACCCGATGGTCTGGGCCAACCGCCGGTCGTCGCGCGTGGCGGCCGCGGCCGGGGGCTGCATGCTGCTGCGCCGGCGGGCGCTCGAGAGGGCCGGTGGCTACGCGGCGATCCGCTCCGCCCTGATCGACGACCTGGCGCTGGCCGCGGCCATCAAGCGCTCGGGGGGCACGGCGCGCCTGTCGGTGAGCACGGGGGTCGTGGCGAGCCTGCGCGCCTACGACGATCTGGGCTCGATCTGGCGCATGGTCCGTCGCAGCGCCTACACCCAGTTGCGCCGGAATCCGGCGTTGCTCGCAGGGGTCACGGTCGTGCTGTGTGTCATGTTCGCGGGCCCGCCGCTGGGCGTTCTGGCGGGTGTGCGAGGCGCTCTGTCCGGACGCGCGGCGCGCGCCTGGGCCC
>JARFPS010000104.1 GCA_029288175.1 Miltoncostaea sp.
AGAGACAGGACCCCGGCCGCTGGTGGGTTCCCGTCGCGGCGGCGCTCGGCGCCGCGGGCTTCCTGGGCCTTCTGTGGCTGGCCTATCCCGGCGGGATGGGGCTGGGCGACGTGAAGCTGGCGCTGCTCCTGGGTGCGGTGCTCGGCGGCGCGGTCGTGGCCGCGCTCGCTGTGGCGTTCCTGGCCGGGGCCCTCCTGGGCCTGGCGATGCTGGTGCGGTTCGGCCCCGGCGCCCGGAAGATGGCGGTCCCCTTCGGCCCCTTCCTGGCCGCCGGCGCGATCGCCGCCCTCTGGGTGGGCCCGCAGATCATCGACTGGTACGGGGGGACGCTCGCATGAGGAGCCGGGCGCGCACGCCGCGAGGAGTCGTCCGATGGGTGTGACGGTCGCACTGGACGTCGGATCGAGCGCCGTCGCCGGTGCCGAGCTGCGCTCGCAGGGCGCGAAGGTCCGGCTCTCGCGGGCCGAGCTCTCGCCGCTGCCGAGCGGGCTGATGAGCGATGGTGAGGTCATCGACCCCGCCGGTCTGTCGCGGGAGCTGCGGGCGTTCTGGAAGCTCGCGGGCTTCCGGGGCAAGCGGGTGCGCCTCGGCGTGGCCAACCAGCGCGTCGTGGTCAGGACCATCGAGATTCCGGCGACCGACGACATGGAGGCGCGGCGGGCGCTCGTCCACGCCGAGGCGGAGGACAAGATCCCGATGCCGTCGGACCGCAGCGTCGTCGACTTCCAGCCCATCGAGCGGACGGTCACCGACGACGGCGCGGTCGACCGCATCGTCGTGGTCGCCGCCCATCGCGACATGGTCGACGGGGTGGTGTCGGTCGTGCGCGAGGCCGGGCTGGTGCCCACGGGCATCGATCTCGAGGCCTTCGCGCTGCTGAGGGCGCTTCTTCCTCCTCCGAGCGTGCTGGACACCGGCTCGCCGGATACGCCGGCTCAGGCCGTGTGCCACATCGGCGGCCAGCTCACCAACGTCATCGTGTCGGTCGACCGGCGCTGTCACTTCACCCGTCTCATCGGGTTCGGCGGCGCGAAGCTCACCACGGCAGTCGCCGAGCACACCGGGCTCGATTCCGACGCCGCAGAGAAGCTCAAGGTCGGCAGCGGTCTGCTGGGTCCGGCGCCCGAGGGGTGGGATCCCGAGCTGGTGACGGCCTGTCAGCGCGCGCTGGCCCAGTCGGTGCGACCGCTCGCCGAGGAGATCAGTCGCTCGCTGGGCTACTACCACTCGCAGCCCGGCAGCCGGCCCATCGACCGGCTCGTGCTCATCGGCGGGACGGCACGCTGCGCCGGCATCGACCGCTATCTCGCCCAGGGGCTGAACCTGCCCGTCCACCTGGGGGACCCGCTGGGGAGCCTTGACGATGCGGCTCCGGTGGCGCCCGACGTGGCCGCCCGGGCGGCGGTCGCCGTCGGCCTGGCCCTCGACAGCGCGGACGCGGCATGAAGGCCGTCAACCTCCTCCCGTCCGATCAGCGCTCGGGTCGCCGCTTCGGCGGCCCGAAGCCCCTGGTCGCCGCCGGAGCCATCGCCCTGGTGGTAGCGATGGGGCTCTGGGGCTACTCGGCCAAGCAGAGCGCCGCGGCGGCCGAGAAGGACCTCGCCTCGACGCAGGCGACGTCACAGGAGCTCGAGGCACGGCTGGGCGCGTTCCGCGCCGCCGAGGAGCGCCTGGCCCGTCAGCGGCTGCGCGAGGGCGCGGTGGTCGCGCTGGCCTCGGGCCGCGTCAACTGGGAGCGCATCGTGCGCGACATGGCCACGGTTCTGCCGCCCCAGGTGTGGCTGACCTCGCTCTCCGCGGAGGCGCCGGCGGCCGAGGTGGCCGGCGCCACCCCGGCGCCGGGGGTGGAGGTGCTTCCCAAGGGCGTCCATCTGGAGGGCTACGCGTACCGCCAGGACCAGGTGGCGCAGCTGATGGCGCGCGTCACCACGGTCTCGGGGTTGGGAGATCCCCGTCTGGCGAGCTCGGAGCAGGAGGAGCTCGGTAAGCGCACCGTGGTCAAGTTCGTGGTCGACATCCCGATCGACAAGCGGGCCCAGGACCGACCGACGCTCGTGCCCGCCGCCGGAGAGGTCGCCACGCCATGAAGCTGTCGCGACGGGACACCATGCTGCTGGTCGCGCTGGGTCTGGCCCTTCTGGTGGGCGGGACCTGGTGGTTCGTGGTCAAGCCGGCGAACGAGGACGCCGCGGCGACCCGCGAGCAGACCGAGCAGGTCGACGGCCAGATCAGCGTCATCCGGGACACCCTCGAGCGCCTGGAGCGCGACAGCCAGAGCGAGTCCGTGCGAACCGCGGATCGGCTGCGGCTGGCCAAGGCCATCCCGCAGTCGGCCGCCGTGCCCGGAACCATCGTCCAGCTGGAGCGCCTCGCCCGGCGCTCGAACGTCGAGTTGGCGGGTGTCAAGACGATCAGCCGCGTCAACTACGGCGCGCTGGCGGGCATCCAGCTCGAGGTCGCGGTGGAGGGGCGGTTCTTCGACGTCGACGACTTCCTGTTCCGGATGCACCGCCTGGTGAACGTCAACGGTCGCGACAAGCCGATCGTCAAGGGGCGCCTGTTGGCGGTCACCACGGTCGACATCGACCTGGCCGAGGGCACCAACCCCGGTGGGGCCGACGCGCGCTTCGGTCCCGACGACCGGGTGCAGGCGACTCTCGGCGTCATCGCATTCAGCGAGGGCGATGGCACCACCGCGGACGGCACCGCCCCCGCCGCGGCCCCCGCGGCCGGCGCCGCCACCCCGGACGAGTCCCCGGCAGATGACTCGGGCGCCTCCGGCGGCTCGGGCTCGGAGCCCCAGACCGAAGGGGAGACACAGTGATGCGCGTCCGAATCATCGGAGCCGGGGTCGTCGTCGCGGCGGCGCTCGCGCTGGCCGGCTGTTCCGGTGGATCGGACGGAGGCGACGCCGCCGACGCCGCGCCGCCCGCGGCCGGCCTGATTCCTCCCGCCCAGGGCGCGTCCCCGGACATCTCGGCCATCGAGGCGATCGCCGCGCTCGGCGCGCCGGTCGGCGTGCCGGCCGAGGAGACCGGCTCGACGCTGTCGGGGCTCGACGAGTTCGGGCTGCCGTCCGACATCTTCGAGCAGCAGGTGCGCGAGGACGCGGGCGCTCCCGGCAGCGTGGGCGAGCCCACCGACGGCGTCGGGGCACCGGCCGAGCCCGACAGCCCGCCCCCGATCAACGGCGACGCCTTGGTGGCCGCTCCGCCCGCCGAGCCGGTTCCCCCGCCGACGGCGGCAGGGCCTCAGACCCCTCCGCCGCCCACCGAGAGTCCGCGGGCGCTGGAGGCCGACTTCGACGTGTCCGGAGAGCCCGTGGTGGCTCGCGAAGGCGACACGATTCCGCCCGACACCCAGCAGTTCGAGGTCGACCGGGTCGGCGCACGCAGCGTCGTGCTCGTCCTGGTGGGCGGGCTGCTGCCCGACGGCGGCGACCGGGTGACCCTTGAGGTGGGCGAGTCGATCACCCTCTACAACGCGACCGCCGATCGCACGTACCGCCTCAAGCTCGTCGCCGTGCGGGCGGTCTGACCGGACGCACGGGCCGCGGAGCGAGCGGACGGTGGTCCGCGTCGCTCCACGACGCTCGCGTGGTCGCGCTGCTCAGGCGGCGGGCGCCAGCCTGAGGACGTCGGGACGCTCGTCGGCCGGGCCCGTGGGGAGATCGTCGGCGAGATCCATGACGATGTCGACGACCCATGGCGCGAAGCGCTTGCCGTAGCCGCGCATGCACTCCACGACAGCGTCGGCGCGGGTCAGCTCATCGCCCTCGGCCCCCACGACCATGCGGTCGTAGGCGTCGCTGAGCCCGATGATCAGCGCTCCGTCGGGCAGGTGCGGCCCCTTGAGGCCGTCGGTGGAACCGGCCCCGTCCCAGCGGGCGCGGTGGTGTCGAATCCATGAGACCTGGCGTGGCTCGAGGGCCACCGACGCGATCTGCGCGCCGAGCTCGGGGTCGTTGGCGGGGTCGTCGTGTCCGAGCGCGCCCGGCTCATGGGGTCCGGCCTCTGCGGGTGCGGAGCACACGCGGCCGAGATCGTGCAGCAGGGCCGCCTCGCGCAGGGCGTGACGGTCCGCGGCGTACCAGCCGGCTTCGCTCGCGATCATCACGGAGAGCGTGGCGACGCGCTCCGAGTGACCACGGGTGGAGCGGTCGGCGCTCTCGGTGGAGCGCGCGACGTGGCGCAGGTTGATCAGCGCCTGCCAGCGGGCGAGCCCGCCGGCCTCCGCGGGGCCGGGTAGGGGGTGGACGTTCGGATTTGGGGTGGGAAACCAATCGATCATCACCCCTATGACGCACGGGGCGCCCCGAACGTTGGATCAATCTCGAGAATCTTCGTCGCCCGCGCGCGGCCCGGCCTTGTCGGGGTCGGCCACGCTGAAGGTCTGGACGCCGTCGATATCGAAATAGCGCCGCCCGGGGATCTCCCACACCAGGCCGTCGTCGGAGCGCAGGCACCGCACCCGGACTCGCCCCGAGGTCAGGGCCTCCTGGACCTCCCGGCGCTCGGCCTCGCCCATCCCGGCCGTCAGGCCCCGAAGCGTGGCGAGGGCCTCCCGTTCGCGCTCGGGCGACAGCGCGGGGCTCGCGTCGCGGTGGGCCGT
>JARFPS010000180.1 GCA_029288175.1 Miltoncostaea sp.
GGCGAGTGCCGCGCCGGCCCCGACGAGGGCCAGCGCGGTCACGGTGCGTCGTGCCGTCATCGCCGCCGGGCTACCCGGTGACGCCGCCCGTGCGGGCCACGGGCTGGGGTCCGACGAGCGTGGTGGTGGCGCGATCGCGGCGCGGCGGCAAACCGTCGGCGGTGACCGTCGCCGTGTTGACGATGCGCGTGCTGGCCGTGCCCGAGATGACCCGCACGGCCATCGTCAGGCGGCGGCTCTGGCCCGCGCGCAGGTCGCCGACCGACCATGTCACCACGCCGTTGCGGATCGTGGCGCCGCGCGGAATCCGCACCAGCGCGAGCTGGCGCGGCACGAGGTCGGTGACCTCGACGTTCCGGGCGGTGAACTCGCTGCGGTTGCGCACCACGATCGTGTAGCCGAAGATCGCCCCCCGCCGCGAGGTGGCGGGCCCGCCCTTGCCGATCCTCACGTCGGGGGTCGGGCCGCCCGCGGTGCGACCGCCCGGGGCGTTCGACGACGGGCGGTTGATGCCGAAGTTGTTGTTCGGGCTGCCGACGTTGGACCGGACGACGATGTCGGTGAGCTCGGTCGGCGAGGTCGCCTCGGCCCGCGGCGGCACGGTCATCGTGACCGAGTACGTGCCGGGCAGGTTGCGGTCGAACAGATATGTGCCGTCCACCGCCGAGGTGGTGGTCGCGGCCGGGACGGCGGCGCCCAGGCCGGTCGTGCCGCCGAGCGTGAGCGTCACGTTCGGAACCGGGGGCTCACCCGGGTCGAGCACGCCGTTGCGGTTGTTGTCGAAGAAGACCGTGCCGCTGATCGGCGCGGGGCGGGCGTTCCCCGCGAGGAACGTGCCCGTGCCGTTCGGCGGGACGTTGACGGTGCCCGCGCCGCCGGGAGGGCTGATGGCGACCCACTCGGGATCGAGGAACTCCTGCACGCCCCAGGTGCCGGCGGGCACGTCGGCGATGGTGGTGGACCCGTCCGTGCCGGTGATGACCTCGCTGGCGTTGTTCTGCGGGTTCGTCAGCAGGAAGCGCCAGCCGGGGATCGCGGGCTCGAACGGATCGCGCACGCCGTTGCCGTTGTCGTCCTCGTACTTCGTGACCACCAGCGTGCCGAGCTGATCGGCCACGTCGAAGGTCACCCGCGCCGAGGCCTCGAGACCCGAGAGCGAGAAGTACTGGACCTCGCCGGTGTAGCGCCCGAGGATCGCGTTGGCCGGCGGCGAGAACGAGAAGCTTCCGGCCTGCGGGCTCGGCTGGCCGCTGATGATCGTGGTGGTGGTCTGGAACGCGCTGGACGAGTTCGGCTGGTAGACGTTGGCGACCACGCGGTCGGGCGTGCTGCCGAAGGTGACGTTCCAGTCGAGCTGCTGGCTGCCCGAGCCCGCCTGGACGGCCTGCGGCGGCGACGGGGTGCGCCCCAGGGAGATGCCCGACTGCTGCGCCACCGCGAAGGTGGGAAGGGCCAGCGCCGCCGTGGCGCCGAACGCGCCCAGTGCCAGCCAGCGGCGTGAACGACCTCGATGCTGCATGCCTCTCCTCGTCCGTGGCGCTACCTGGCGCGCCGGGGTCAGTCACTTTGGCGACGACCCGGAACGAGCGGAAGAGGACCGTGGAACGAAAAGTTGAGACAACCTGAGCGGCAACGTTGCAGGCGCCGCCACACCATCCGTTCAGGTGGGCTGCGTCCCCCCGGAACGTCGGGGTCCTGGACGCGCGAGAACCAGCGCGAGCGCGGCGAGCACCACCAGAATCAGCGAGGCGGCGGCCGCGACGACCGTCAGCTCCCGGAGCTTCTCGACCGGGGCGATGATCGTGCCGATGTCGGCGAAGACCGCCCGCAGGTCCTCGGTGTTGGCCGTCTGCGCGTAGATGCCGCCGGTCTCGGTCGCCATCAGCGACAGCGTCTCGGCGGGGGTGGGCTGATCGGGACGACCCCGATCGTCGCCGAGCTGGATGGTGTAGATCGGGACGTTCATCGAGGACGCCCGCGCGGCCGCCTCGGCCGGCGGGATGGCCCGCCGGATGGAGTTCGCCCCGTCGGTCAGGATGAGGATGCGCCCCGCGGAGACGGACGGGTTCTCGGGCGGCGGCGTCAACGCCCCCGAGGCCGTGAGCGCGCCGAGGCTCTGCACCACGGCCTCGCCGAGTGCGGTCCCCTCGCGGGTCTCGCCAAGGCTGTCCAGGGCGTCCTTGACGACCTCAGGGTCGTCCTCGGGCGGCAGCACGACCTCGATGTTGTCGGCGAAGGTCAGCACGCCCACCTGCGTTCCATCGGGTGCCTCGTCGACGAAGCGCTTGGCGGCATCGACGGCGGCATCCAGCCGCGAGGGCTCGAGGTCGTCCTTCAGCATCGAGTTCGAGAGGTCCAGCGCGACGATCACGCTGCTCTGACGCCGGTCCTCCTGGTCGTCCACCGAGGGACGGGCGAGCGCGACGATGCCCGCGCCCACCGCGAGCAGCGCCAGAACGGCGGCCACCACGCGGAACGCCCGCGTTCGCGGCGGCGGCCCGAGCGGCAGCACGTCGGGATCGGCATAGCGCGATTCGGCGGCGCGTCGCGACCGCGCCCAGAGCACCAGACCCACCGCCAGGACGGGCAGCAGGAGCAGCGCCCACAGCCATGTCTGCACCTGGAAGGTCATCCGAGCTTCGGCCCCCAGCGCCAGGCGCCCAGCCCTGCCAGCACCAGCAGCGCCGCCGCCAGGCCCGCCGGCCAGGCGGTGATCTCCGAGCGCGCCCGCTCGGTCCCGATGAACGAGCCCAGCCGGTCGTAGACGGCCGCCACCGACTCGGCGTCCCGGCTCTCGAAGGCGTCGCCGCCCGTGTCGTCGGCGAGGCGCTTGAGGCCGTCGATGTCCGGGGGCACGCGCTGGCCGTTCGGGAGGATGCCGGCGTCGGTGCCGAGCGCCACGGTGAACACGGGCACGCCCGACCTCTGGGCCTCACCGGCGGCGGTGCTGACAAGCGTCCCGGTGGTGCTGGCGCCGTCGGACAGCAGCAGGATGCGCGCGGCCTCGAACTGCCCGCTCTCGTCGGGCTGCTGCACGGTCTCGATCGCGTCGAGCGACTGGACGACGGCGTCTCCGATGGCGGTCGCGCCGTCGGGGACGAGGCTGTCGATCGCGCGCTCCAGGGCCAGGCGGTCGGTGGTGGGCGGCACCAGCACGGTGGCCGTGCCCGAGAAGCTCACCAGGCCCACCTGGTACTGGCGCGGCACGGTGTCGGCGAACTGCCTGGCGGCGTCCTGGGCCGCGCGAAGGCGAAAGGGCTCGACGTCCGTGGCCGCCATCGAGCCCGATACGTCGATGGCGAGCATGATCGTGGCACGCTCCCGCGGCTCGTCGCGCCAGATCTCCGGCCGCGCGAGAGCCACGGTCAGCAGCATCGCCGCCAGGGTGACCAGGGCGATGGGGACGTACCGCCGCCGCCGCGGCGGCGGCGCGGCCTCGCTGACCAGGTCGAGGTCGGGGAACGGCACCCCCGCCGGCGGGCGGGCGCGGCGCAGCGCCAGCCACCCCACCAGCCCCAGCGGGACGGCGAGCAGCAGCAGCAGGAAGAGCGGCTGCTGAAAGGTCACGACGCCCTCCGGCGCTGCGGCCGATCCAGAGCGCGCGCGAGCGGCAGCACCCAGTCCGACCCGGTCTCGACCACCACGTGCCGCGCGCCCACCCGAGCGAGCATCGACGCGCGCTCGCGATCGGCCTCGGCGGCGACCGCGGCGAAGCGCTCCTGGAACCTCGGGTCAGCGGTGTCGACCATCTTGCGCTCGCCGGTTTCGACGTCGCGGAGGTGGACGAGGCCGACGTCCGGCAGGTCGCGCTCACGCGGGTCGCGGATCTCGACGGCCACCACCTCGTGGCGCCGCGCCAGGGTGCCGAGCGCGAGCTCGAGACCCTGTCTCTTATACACATCTGACGCTGCCGACGAACACCGTGACGTGGTG
>JARFPS010000286.1 GCA_029288175.1 Miltoncostaea sp.
CCCGTACCCTAGTGCGATCGCCCGACCGCACGGGCTCGACGCTTCCATGGACCCCACCGGCGCCGGGCCTCCCCGCCGGGCCGCTCGTCGGCCGTTCCTGCTCCTTCTTCCGCCTGGAAACTGGACGAACGTGGGGCGCGCCGGTCGTCGGGGTCCTCCAATCTGGTGATTCGCATCCCGGCACCCTCGGGCGCGCCCGCGCACGCGGAGAAGGAGGATCCCGTCCACGACCTTCAGGCCACGGCCCCGCCGGATCCCGCGCGCGAGGTTGAGCAGCCGGGGACACGGCGAGCGACATCGGTCGCATCCCGCGGCGCGGACCGCGGCACGATCCTCGTGCTCTGGACCGGCTATCCGGCCGGACCCGTCGTGCACCGCTCGCTGTCCCGCGCGGGGTTCCGCGCGCTGGGCGCCCACCCCCGGGGGCGAGGAGGTCGTTCGCCGTCCTGTCCGAGGCCGGATCGGTACCCGGCCCCTCGCGACGAGCCGGACGCGTTCCTGGGCTGGCTCGCCGGGGTGGTCGCGGCGATGGGCGTCGATGCGGTGCTGCCGCTCGACGAGGACATCGTGCGTCTGCTGGCCGAGCGGGGACCCGAGGTGCCGGGGCTGACGGTGGTCGGGCCGACCCGCGAGCAGTACCGGAGCCTCTGCGACAAGCTGACGCTCACGCGCACCGCGGCGTCGCTCGGGATCGACTCACCACACACGGTCGAGGTGGGCGATGACGGGCCGACCGGCTCCTGGCCGGCCCTCCCATCCATTGTCAAGCCGGCCACCTCGGTCTCCGGAGGCGCCGCCGCGGGCCTGGTGCGCTCCGCGGCAGAGCGCGACGAGCTGGTGGGGCGGATGCTGGCGCAGGGCATCACCCCGCTGGTGCAGGAGCAGGTGGTCGGGCCCCGATGGGTCGTGCACAGCGTCCGGGGACCGGGGGTGTTCGAGCACCTCACCCATCGCGTTGGTCTCGAGTGGCCCCGGGGAGCGGGTCTTGCCAGCGTCAAGATCGTCGAGACGACCCCGGCCCCGGTGCTCCGGGCCGCGCTGGCCCTGCTGGATGAGGCCGACTACCGAGGGCCCAGCGGCATCAGCCTCCTGGAGCGCGACGGGCGGTACCACGTGCACGACGTCAACCTGCGCCTGGGCGCGACGGCGCGCGCGTCCGTCCACGCGGGCTTCGACTTCCCGCGCCGCGCGGTGGAGGCCGCGCTGGAGCTGGGAGGTCGGCCCTTCGAGGGCCGCGCGCGGCGCGGCCGCTACATGCGCCTGGACCTCGAGGTCATGGCGCTGCGCGAGGCGATCTCGACGCGCCGCTCCGGCGGCGATCCGGCCGGCGTGCTGCGCGGCATCGCCGCGGTCGCCGCCGATCGCCGGGGGCGTCTCGACCCCTCGCCACTCGACCCCTTCGGCATCTGGCCGCCGGTCGCCTCCGCCCTGTTGCGGGGCGCCCTGGGGCGGCGATCCGCCGGCCCGACCGCGCGCGACTCGGCACCCCCGACGATCGGAGACCGCCCGTGACATCCCTGGCCCCCATCTCGGCGACCCGCCTCGAGCGGGTCTCGTGCTCCTCGTTGGTCGACGCGGTGCGGGCGCGGTGGCGACACCCGTCCTACGTGCTGGACCTGGTGACACCTACCCCGGGACGCGTGCTTTTCGGGCCGGCGATCACCCTGGCCTTCATGCCGGCCCGGGCGGACCTACGGCATCCGGTGGACCACGACTTCGCGGCCAACTTCTATTCCGCGGCCCAGGGTTCGGAGCCCGGCTCGGTATTGGTGATGTCCAGCGGCGGCCATCCCGATGCGGCACTGGGGGGCTCGCGCAAGCTCTCGCGCCTGGAGCGCGCCGGGGTGGCCGGCGTGCTGGCCGACGGGCGGCTGCGCGACTTCGGCGAGCTCGCCGAGTACGGCTTCGCGACCTACTGCCGAGGGGAGACGGTGGCGCAGGGAGGCGACCTCGTGATGCCGTGGGCGACGAACGTGCCGATCGAGATCGGGGGCGTCGCCGTCGTGCCCGGGGACTACGTGTACGCAGACGGAGCCGGCGCCGTGGTCATCCCGGCGTCGGCCGTCGACGAGATCCTCGAGTACGCGCAGGCGCGCGAGGTTCAGGACCGCGAGTCCATGGAGGCCATCCAGGCCGAGGATCCCGACCTCGTCATGGAGCAGGGGGAGGATCGCCCCCACCCGCCCAAGGTCATGTAGCTCCTAGACGATCCTCATCTCGATCTGATCGACGAGGAAGGCGTTGCCCCGGCGCGCGCTGGACTGGGCGACGTAGAAGTCGACGCTACCCCCCGCCGCGGCGCCGTCGAGGCGCGCCGTGACCATTTGATAGTCATCGGTGAGCAGCACTCGCGGGCCCCGAACGCGGCGGTTGTCTCCGCGCGCCGACTGGCGGAGGGTGACCCTGACCGGCTTACCGAGCGACGAGGGATCGCCCGCCTTCACCCAAGCCGAGACGAGGTAGTCGGCCCCGCCCTGGGCCGATGGGACCGTCGCACCGACCTCGTCGATGGTGAAGGTGCCGGAGCCGTTCGCGTCGACCCTCGCGACGAACTCGCCGTCCGGGGCGTCGGGGGCCGCCACGCGGCTGAGCTGGGCCGCCCAGGAGCCCCAGCCGGAGGTGTCGGCCTCGAAGGAGGGGTTGGTGACGAGGTTCGGTGAGGACGGGGGCGGCGGTGGCGGCTCGGTCGGCTCGCTGACGCTCACCACCTGCGTGGCGGTGTCGGTGGCCCCCTGGTCGTCGGTCACCCGCAGGCCCACGGTCACGTCTCCCGCGCTGGAGTAGCTGCGGGTCGGAGCCGGGGCGGTGGAGTCGTCGTAGGCGCCGTCGCCGTCCAGGTCCCATGCGCGCGCCGCGATCGCGCCGTCGTCGGTCGAGGCATCGGTGAAGGTCACCGTCTCGCC
>JARFPS010000291.1 GCA_029288175.1 Miltoncostaea sp.
CAGCGCGATGGCGAGCCCCTCCGGGATGTTGTGCACGGCGATCGCCGCCGTCGTCGCCACGCCGAGCTCCTCGCCGCCGCCGTACGCGACCCCCACGCCGATCCCCTCGGCTGCGGAGTGCGCCGTCATCACCACCATCACCAGCACCGCCGTGCGGGCGCCGTCGGCCTGCAGCCCCTCGAACCGCAGGCTGTCGCCCTCGGGGAGGGTCCACCGCACCAGCAGGACGAAGGCCGCCCCCAGCGCCGCGCCGACCAGCGCGCCGGGGGCGCCGACGTCCAACCCCTCGCCGATCAGGCCGATGCTCGCCCCCACCATGACCCCGGCGGCCAGCGCGTTGGCGCCCCCCAGCCACGAGGGCGACACCTCGCGACGGACGGCGAAGGGGAGCGCGCCGAGGCCGGTCGCCAGCGCCGTCACGCTCGCGCCGACGACCACCCACACCAGGGCCGGCGGCGCCGCCCCGTGGCCGACGGCGCCGAACGCCGATTGTGCGAGGTCTAGCTCGACAGGGCGCCCGCCAGGTCGAGCGTGGACAGCACACCGACCGGAGAGTCGCCGGAGCCGATCACCACGAGGTGCGCGGTCTGGTAGTCGCGCATCAGCTCGGCCGCGTGGAGCAGGGTGTCGGTGGCCGACACCGTGACGGTGGGCGTGGCCGCCACACGGCCCGCCTGACCCCCGCCGGCAGCGGCGGCCGCCACCAGGTCCAGATCCGACACGACCGCCCATCGCGGCGCGGCCGAACGGTCGTCACGAGCCACGTCCACGAAGACGCAATGCACGCCGGCGCCGGCCATGGTGCGCGCCATCTCGGCCACGTCGGCGTCCGGCGGACAGGTCAGCACGCCGTGCGTCATCACGCTCGACACGAACGCGTGCCTGAGCTCGTCGGCGTGGTTGCGAGCGAGGTCCTGTTGCATGATGCCCCCCGAGGTCGGCTACGTGTCGATACCGGGGATCCTGCCCTCCGCGGGCCGGTCCGTCGTCGGGCCCCGCACGGATTCGCCGGCGCGGGAATCCCGCCCCCGCAAGCGAACCCGCGCGGACCGCCGCGACGCGTTCCGGGGCTACCGGCCCTCGGTGGCGCCGGCGCCGCCGAGGGCGGCCACGGTGCGCAGTTGCTCGCGCAGCGCCTCCACCTCCTGCTCGAGGGCGCGAAGCCGGTCCTCGGCGCGCCCCAGGCGCTCGCCGAGGTCGTCGTCGGTCGTGATCGGATCGGGCTGCTCAGCCATGGTGCCCTCCTTCGGGCGATTGCGTGACGGATGCGACCGTCTCGGTGCCGACCTCGTCCGAGCCCGCCTCGACAAGGGGCGGGTGGACGAGGAGCACCGGGCAGGGCGCGTGGTAGGCGATGTAGGAGGCGAAGCCGCCCAGAACGGCGCGGCGGACGACGCCACGATGCGCGGCGGCGATCATCAGATCAATCCCCGCAGACGTCGCGAAATCGCACGCGGCCCGGGCGGGCAGCCCCGACAACAGCACGGGTGTCGCGCGGGCGCGCCGGGCGCGCTCCTCGATCCACTCCCGGGCTCGCGGGTAGAAGTCCTCGGCCACGGTCAGGTACGCGTAGGGTGCGGAGTAGAGCGCGATCGGCTCGGGCGCGATGTGGACGAGATTCAGCTCGCAGTCCCCGAACCCCTGCAGCCGCTGCGCCTCGGCCAGGGCGGACTCCGACGCGGCGTCTTGGTCGATGAAGCACGCGATCTTCTCGTAGGGCGCCGCCATCGCGGCCTCCTTGTCGTTGGAGGGCACCCGCCGGCGGGTGCCCGTGCTCGGTCTCTAGCCCTCGGGCGACGATCCGGAAGCGAGCGCGGTCGTCGTGCACGCGCGCCCGGCGGGCCCCGACACGGCCACCGGCAGGACACCGGTCGGGCCGCTCGATCCACCCTCGCCGAAACGGCGCTCCGGCATCCGCCACGCCCCACCATCGAACACGCCGACGTTCCCCACGGGCTCCGGACGAGCGGTGTCTTGCATGGCACATCCTTTCCCGGCGTGGCCGACGCGCGAACCGAACGCTACGAGCCTCGACGGGGACCTCCTACGTGGACCCCCCGAACCGCCGACGCGGTCTTCCCGCTCGACCCCGGCGACTCCTCACCGATGCCCCCGCGCGCCGGCGGGCCGAGCATGTCCTCACCGTCGACGGGTGCGAGGTGAGACCCCTCCCCCGTCGACGCGCCGACAGAACATCCCGAGCGTGGAGACGGCGATGGACACCTTCCCCTGCAGACCGGCCGACGGCTCGCCATGAGCCTGCGCGCGAAGCCCGGCGACCGGCTGATCATCAAGGGGCATCACGTCGGCGAACACGACCAGGACGCCGAGATCCTGCGCGTGCTCGGCGACGACGACGGGCCGCCGTTCGAGGTCCGCTGGAGCGAGGACGGCCGGGTGAGCCGCATCTACCCGGGCACGGATGCCGTGGTCGAGCGCTTCGGGCCGGACGGGCAGCCGGAGTTCGTGCCCGCCTCCCACCCCTGAGCACCCCGCCCGGGCGCCCGCCTACCTGATCGCGCGGGTCGCGCGCCTCATCGCGAGGGCGTCGTTGGCGACCGCGGCGAGGCGTTCCAGCTGCTCGTCGTCCATCGACCACACGGCCAGGCGCTCAGCGCTCGTCGTGGCGTGCGGGCTCGGGTCGTAGGCGTCGAGGATCATCCCGGCGACGAACCCGGTCGCCGAGACCGTGAGCTTTCCGCCGCGGGCTTGGGGATGCGTGGCGTGCGCCCCCGGGGGGCCGACCCTGAACGGAAGCACGACGTGCTCGTCGCCCCCGTCCGTCTCGTAGCCGAAGGATCGCGCGAGTGCCGCGAGCATGGGGACCTCCAAGATCGTCGTCGTGTGAATGGGTTCAGGGGGTGGTGGAGCGCCGTGCGTCATCGATCGATCGACTGGAGAAGCCGCCCGTACTGGGCGAGGTGCCGATCGGCGAGGAACTCGTCGACCACGCGGGCCCGGCCGTGGCGCCCCATCTCGACGGCCAGGTCGGCGTCGGTCAGCAGCTGCTCGACGTACGCGCCGAAGGTCGCCAGATCGTGGGGGTCCTGGACGAGCAACCCGTGCTCGCCGTGCTGGATCTGATCGACGATGCCCCCGACCGCGCTCGCAATGACGGGGCGCGCCTTCCACATGCCCTCGGTCACCGTGAGGCCGAAGCCCTCGGCGAGGCTCTTCTGCACCACGATCGATGCGTGGCGTTGCAGGGCATTGACGACGGCGGCGGCCTCGTCGGGGTCGACCATCGGGATGCACGACAGGTGGATGCGGTGACGGCGCTCGTGGGGCAACGATGCCCAGACCTGCATGCACTCGATCAGCACCTCGGCGGCCTCGGGATCGTCGGCCACCCCGTAGACCGCCGGGCCGGTCAGCAGAAGATGCGCCCCGAGCGCGGGGTCCACGTGCTCGGCGAAGCCGGTCATGACGCCGGCCATGTCCTTCACGCGATCCCACCGCGACGCCTGGAGCACGACCGGAGCGCCCGCGGCCGGCGCGGGGCCGTTCTCCAAGACGTCCGCGTAGCGCGCGACGACTCCGAAGGAGCCGTCACGCCGCACGAACGAGGCGGGTGCGAGCGCCTCCACGCCGTCGAGCAGGCCGACCTGGCTCAGGAGCGTCCTGACGGCGCGGGGCGACATCGGCTGGTTCTTGGCCGAGAACGGATCGAGCGAGGGCGGGATGACGTGCGTGCGCTCGCGAGGCACCCAGGACGGTGCGAACTCCGCGCGGCTGAAGACGAAGGCGTCGGCGGACTCGACATAGGGTCGCAGGAACTTCCAGGCCCGATCGGTCCACTCGTTCTCGATGTCGCACCCGACGTGACATCGCCACACCACCCGCGCGCCCGCGGCCCTCACCGCCTCCACCAGGCCCGCCGTCTGCGGGTCGTGGAGGATCACGAACTCGCCTGCCGCGATGGTCGGCGCCAGCGCCTCGGCGTTGGCCCGTTGCACCGACTCGTAGTGCCGCGTCTCGGCCACCCCGAGAGCCCCGTAGTCGCCCGGCTCCCCGTAGAGGCCGTTGTGGATCCGCTTGGTCGTGGCGAAGAACTCCTCGTCGCCCTCCATGACCAGCCACCGGGCGTCCACTCCGGCACCCCGCGCGTAGGCGAGGGTGGTCTGGAGCATCTCGGCGACTCCACCGCCCGCGGAGGTGGAGTTGACGTTGACCACGCGGCGCCCGTCGAGGGCCCGCCGGGCGGCCTCGGTGGCGCCGGCGAAGCGCTCCGCGCGCTCGGGGCCGATGAGGGGATCGAGGCGGGCCGGGTCGAGCGGCTCGATGTCGACCTCTCTCATCCGCCGCGGGCTCCGGCTCGGCGGAGACCCTCACCGGGGGGGTCGAGGCCCGGACGCTGACGCGCCGGGGCCCCACCTCCACGGCCGGCGGCCTCTCGGCCGTCCGGCATGACTACAGCGCGTCCCTGGCGGCCCGGTCGGCCTTGGCCGACGCCTCCTCGGACATCTCGGTGGCCGCCCCCTGGGCGCTGCCCTGATCCGTGGCATCGAGCTGGACCGCACCGGCCTCCGCCGCCTTGGCCGACGCCTCCTCGGACATCTCGGTGGCCGCCCCCTGGGCGCTTTCCTTGTCTCGGGCCTCGCCCGAGAGCCTGTCACCAGCCTTGCTCATCGCATGCCTCCCTTCGGGCATTCGGTTCCGGTTCTGCGACCAAACCACCCCGCAATCGGCCGGGCGAGGGGTGTCGTACGGGCGCGGGCGCGGCCTTCCCGCAGAGATGCTCCGGGCGCGGCTCGGCCGGCATGCCGACACGCCCGGCCGCGACGGGCCGGGAAACCGACCTCTAACGCCCACGTCGCGGCCCGCGACGGGGTGGTTTACCCGGATCGGCTCTGCTGGTTCTCCGGGACTCGCACACACCCTCGGAGGCGTAGCTTCACCGCATGAGTCGCGTTCTCGTCGCCTACGGCTCCAAGCACGGAGCCACCGAGGAGATCGCCGAGCGCATCGGCAGGTCGTTGCGCGAGGCCGGCCATGAGCCGGTGCTGCGCACGGCGGGCGACGTACGCGATCTTGACGGATACGACGCCGTGGTGCTGGGCAGCGCCGTGTACGGCGGTCGGTGGCGCCGCGACGCCCGCCGTCTGCTCCGGCGCCTTCCGCGCTCGCTCGGCCAGCGGCCGCTCTGGCTGTTTTCGAGCGGCCCGGTGGGCGAGAGCGAGCCGGACGCGGACGACCGGTGGCAGCATCCGAACTGGGTGCGCGAGGCGGGCGAGGAGTTGGGAGCGCGCGACCAGGCGGTCTTCCGCGGTCGCATCCCCGCCGAGCCCTCGAACATCCTGGAGCGAGCGGTCGCCCGCCAGACCCCGCCGCTAGGGGGAAATCGACCCACAGGCGACATTCTAATCCCCTAACTCCGCCACCTCTCCGTTTCGCGCCGCGTGGCGACCACTCTTACAAACCCGAGGTTCCTGCCAGCGTCTGTCTCCACCATCTCTGCATCGCCCTTCACACCCCCCGCCTCCTCGCAGACACGATCCCAGTGGGCCCAGAACTTCCAACCGTCTTCGAGCCAGTCTGCGGTCTGCACGTCGAACTTGCCGATTCGAACCCAGTGCCGAGACCACCAGTCCGGGGAGTGAAACGAGGCGAAATCCCAAGC